>JBJTAW010000256.1:0-12559 GCA_046091025.1 Chakrabartia sp.
CGCGTGAGGACGGTGACATTGGCCATGCCCGCCAGCGCCTTCATGCTGCGGGCCAGCCAAGGCCAGAGCGCCGGATCAGCAAGTGCGCCGCCGCCAGCTTCGTCCTGCTCATCGATCAAGATGACCCGCTGATTGCTCGACGCGGCCTCAAGGGCGGCATCAATGCCTGCGGGGCCAGCGCCAATGATTAGGACATCGCAATGCGCATAGGTGGCCGCATAATGATCGGGGTCTTCCTCGGTCGGCGACTTGCCAAGCCCGGCCATGCGGCGGATAGCAGGCTCATAAAGCTTCTCCCAAAAGGAGCGGGGCCACATGAAGGTCTTGTTATAGAAACCAGCCGGAAAGAACATGCCGAGCCGGTCGTTTATCGCCCCAAAGTCAAAGCGCAGGCTGGGCCAGCGATTCTGGCTTTCTGCCTCGAGGCCGGGGTAAACTTCCACATTGGTGGCACGCAAATTGGGCGTGAACCGACCCGGGCCACGTATGACAGAGATGAGGGCGTTCGGCTCTTCACTGCCCGATCCGACAATCCCGCGCGGGCGATGATATTTGAACGACCGACCAAAAAGCTGAACCCCATTGGCGAGCAGCGCAGAGGCCAGACTATCCCCGGCAAAGGCTGCATAGGATCGGCCGTCAAAGTGGACCTCAAACGGCGTCGCGCGGTCGATGCGACCGCCTGTCGGCAAACGATAACCCGTCATCGACGTGGTTCCCCTGCCTTATAGGTTGTTTCAAACTTATCAGTCACTGTGTCGCGCACCGCGTTGAAAAAGCGGCCGCAACCATGGTTATGCCGCCAGCGTTCATGGTGCCGCCCCCGCGGATTGGCGCGGATGAACAAATAATGCTCCCACTCCTCGTCACTCATCGCAGAGGGATCGAGCGGGCGGGCAATATGCGCTTGCCCGGCATTGGCAAACTCAATCTCGGGACGCTGCTCGTCGCAATAAGGGCAATGGATTAAAATCATATCAATGGGCCACCGCTGCTGCTGCCGCTTCGTCGATCAAACGACCATTGCGGTATCGATCAAGATTAAAAGGGGCGTTGATCCGGTGGGGTTCATCCTTGGCCATAGTATAGGCCAGAAGATCCCCTGCCCCCGGTGTCGCCTTGTACCCGCCCGTGCCCCACCCGCAATTGACCTAAAGGCCCTGAACCGGCGTCTTGCCCAATATGCGAGACCGATCCGGCGTGACATCGACAATGCCGCCCCAGGTGCGCAGCATCCGCATGCGTCGGAAAATTGGGAAAATTTCACAAATGGCAGCCAGAGTATGCTCCACAATATGGAGCGCACCACGCTGCGAATAGCTGACATATTGGTCGGTTCCAGCGCCAATGACCAACTCGCCCTTGTCGGACTGGCTCATATAGGCGTGCACCGTGTTCGACATGACGACACAGGGGAAGATCGGCTTAACAGGTTCAGAGACCAGCGCCTGAAGCGGATAGCTCTCCAGCGGAAAATCAAGCCCCGCCATCTGCATGAGGACAGAGGTATTGCCCGCCGCAGAAACGCCAATGCGCCTACAGGCGATCGACCCGCGCGTTGTCTCCACGCCCGTCACAGCGCCATCGGGGCCACGATTAATACCCGTCACGGCGCAATTCTGAATGATATCGACGCCAAGGGCGGCTGCGGCGCGGGCATAGCCCCAGGCAACGGTATCGTGCCGGGCCGTGCCGCCCCGCCGCTGCAACGCCGCGCCCAGAACCGGATGACGTGCATCCGGCGAGATATTGAGCGGCGGACAATAAGCCTTGGCTTCCTCGGGCGTCAGCCATTCATTGTCTACACCGTTCAGACGGTTGGCATGGATATGCCTCTTAAAGCTCTGCACATCATGCACATTATGCGCGAGCATCATCACGCCGCGCTTGGAGTACATGGTGTTATAGTTCAGCTCTTGGCTCAGCCCATCCCAAAGCTTGACGGCGTGATCGTAAAGATGCGCGCTCTCATCATAGAGATAGTTGGAGCGGATGATCGTTGTATTCCGCCCCGTATTGCCGCCACCAATCCATCCTTTTTCTAAGACGGCAACATTGGTGATCCCATATTTCTTGGCGAGATAATAAGCCGCGCCTAGGCCATGACCGCCACCGCCGACAATAATCGCATCATAAGCGGGCTTGGGCGCGGCGTCCGGCCATTGCTCTGGCCAGCTCTGCTGCCCGCCAAATGCCTTGGAGAAAAGGCTGAGCGCACTAAATCGGGTCATGGGTTTACCTCAACAAAAGGCGTGTAGGTTATCAACATCGTGCATCCGTTCCGGCTTCCCGCGCGGTGCATCGCCCCGGGCATCCGCAGAACAAAGTCGCCAGCGCCATAGCTTTCATCATCGTCGAAGAAGTCGCCCTCAAGGATGTAAATTTGTTCAATTTCTGTGTGCGAATGCAATTCACCGAGGGGGCTCGGTTCAATCTTCAGCAATATCGTCCGATAGCCGCGCGGGTCATCGATAAGGGAGCGTGTGTCGCAACCAGCCGGAATGCCCGCTGCATCAATTTTCACCGATCCAGATTGAGGCAACCCCGTCATGAGCGGTCCTCGGCCAATGCGGCCTTGGCGCGGTCGACATAAAAATCCTTAAAATCCTCAACCAGCTTTTCCTCAACCGCATAAGGACCGGGGCGATAGCCATCGGTTGAAATCCCCTGATGATTGATCATCGAGAAATATCCATCCTGCGTATTGGTTGCCCGCCACAAGGCGGCAATATGGTCGGGATCATAATCCACGCCCTCCACCGCATCTTCATGCACCAGCCAGCTTGTGCGCAGCAGCGTCTTGCCCGCAGCGACGGGTGTCAGCGAGAATGTGACTACATGGTCGCAGCAGAAATGATGCCAGCTATTGGGCTGTGTCCACACCGATAGGCTGGATGTTTCCGGCTCCGTGAAGGGGCCGATCAGCTTCTTGCACGCCAACTTGCCATCAATGGATTGGGTGACGGCCCCATTGGCAAGCGGCAGACGCGCGATGCGGTGCCACCAACCATCGGGAAACTCCACCAGCTCGCGGAAAATGCCCATGTCTTTCCACTGTTGCCGCTTGGCCTCCACCATAGAGTCAAAAGCCTTGTCATCGACAACATCGGCCTCCCCATCTTCGGGTAAGCCCTTGCCAAAGCCATAGGTTCCAAGAACGCTGATCAATTCTGGATGGCCCGCATCGCAATGATAGCATTCGCGGTTATTCTCCATCACCAATTTCCAATTGGCGTCTTCGATATAATTATCCTGCACCGCGACTTTGCAGCGTTCCAAATCATAAACCGCAATCTGATCGACAATATCGGCCTTGACGCGATCAATGGGCGGTGGGTTATCATCCATGCAGATGAAGATAAGGCCGCCAACATTCTCAAGCGCAACGGGCATCAGCCCATTTTGCTTCTTATCAAAATCCTCCGCCATGCTGCGCGCAGCCAGCAAGGCCCCATCCAGGCCATAAGTCCACTGGTGATAGGGGCAGGTCAGGCGCGGTGCACGGCCGCGCTGCTCTTCACAAATCCGCGCGCCACGGTGGCGGCAGCTGTTCCAAAATGCCCGGACTTCATTGTCGCGGCCGCGGATGATGATGATCGAATTGTGCGCGACTTCAAACACGAAATAATCGCCCGAGTTTTTGACGTGCGCCACCGTGCAGGCATAGAGCCAAACGGATTTGAGCATCACCAGCGTGTCAAAGCGAAATGCCTCTTCACTCACATAAAGGTCTCGCGGGAGGGTCATGCCCTTCCGATCTGCCTTCAGCAATTGGGCAATAGGTTCAAAGCGCGCCATAGCTTTTAGCTCCTAAGGGCCGTGTTTTCTGGATCAAAAGGAGAATCGGGAATCAGCGTTGCCTTATGCCGCTTGCCCAAAATGGCAATTTCAAACTCAGCATTCTCAACCTCAAGGTCAGGCCGGATCATCGCCAGCGCAAGGCTCTTCCCAACGCGCCATCCAAAACCGCCAGACGTCACGCGCCCAACAATTTCCCCATCTTGGTAAATGGCTTCCGATCCACGAGCATCGGCATCCGTCACGCCATGGACTTCCATTGTCACCAGCGTATTGGCGGCTCCGCTCTCGCGCCAGGCCAGCAAGGCATCCTTGCCGAAAAAGCCGGGTTTCTTGAGGCTAACAAATCGATCCAAACCGCTTTCATAGGCGGAATACTCCACCGACAATTCCCGTGGGATCAGCTTATAGCTTTTTTCAATCGCCATCGCCGTCATCGCTCGAATCCCACAGGGCTTGATCTCAAACTCTGCCCCGGCCTCCATCAACAGGTCGAAAATGTAGTTCTGCATTTCGATGGGGTGGTGAATTTCCCAGCCCAATTCGCCAATGAAGTTCACGCGAAGCGCTTCAACTTGCGCCAGACCCAGGCTGATCTTCTTGCCCGTCAGCCAAGGGAAGGCTTCGTTCGACAAATTCGCATCGGTGATTTTGCTCAGAGCATCGCGCGCCCGCGGCCCAGCCAGCACCAACACACCCATAGATGTTGTCAACCGCTCAAAGCTGACCGACCCGTCGCGCGGCATCGCCTTTTTCAGATAGTCATGGTCGTGGCGCTCATAGGCACCGGCTGAGACAAGGTAATAGCGCTGAGGTGCAATCTTATAGACTGTGAATTCGCTGCGCACGCCGCCCTTATTGGTCAGCAAGTAAGATAAGGTCACGCGACCGACCTTTTTCGGGATGGCATTGGTCAAAAGCTGATCAAGCCAGGCTTCCGCACCGGGGCCTGAAATTTCGCATTTGGCAAAGGCGCTCATGTCCTGAATGCCAAGCTTTTCATGCACATGGCGGCATTCGTTTCCAACATGTTCGAAATAGTTGGACCGCCGGAATGACCATTTTTCACGGATTGGTTCACCCGGTACGACGGGGTGATTGTCGTTCAGCATAACATCTGGCTTATCAAGGTCAGCCGCGCTCAACGTATAGCCTTCAGGCGCGAACCAATTTGGCCGCTCCCACCCAAAGACAGAGCCGAATACAGCGCCGAGCGCCTTCATCCGGTCATAGCAGGGCGTCCGCCGCAAGGCGCGGCCAGCTTCGCGTTCTTCATCAGGATAATGGACGGTGAAGACCTTGGCATAGGCTTCCTCATTCTTCTCGATCAGGAAACCGCGACCCGCATAATCGCCAAAGCGGCGGGGATCGACACCCATCATATCGATTGTCGGCTCCCCATCGACAATCCAATGCGCCAATTGCCAGCCAGCACCGCCGGCCGCAGTCACGCCAAAGCTATGCCCTTCATTGAGCCAGAAGTTTTTCAGGCCCCAAGCCGGCCCGACAATGGGCGATCCATCCGGCGTATAGGCAATTGCGCCGTTATACACCTTCTTAATGCCCACTTCGCCAAAGGCGGGCACACGGCTCATCGCCGCCAAAATATAGGGCTCAAGCCGCTCCAACGCGTCGGGGAAAAGCTCATATTCGCTGTTCGCTGCTGGGCCATCGACATAACAGGCGGGTGCCCCCACTTCATACGGCCCAAGCAACAGGCCGCCTGCTTCTTCACGCATATAATAGCTTGCGTCCGACTCTCGCAAAACGCCCATTTCGGGAAGGCCCTGCCGCTTGCGCTCCATGATCGCCGGATGCTGTTCCGTCACGATATATTGGTGTTCGACCGGGATGACCGGAATATCGAGGCCGACCATGGCCCCCGTCTGCCGCGCAAAATTGCCCGAGCAGGAAATGACATGTTCGCAGGTGATGTCGCCCTGATCGGTTGAGATCAGCCACTCGCCATTTGGCTGCTGCGTAATGGCGTTGACCGTCGTGTTACGATAAATTGTGGCGCCGCGTTGCCGCGCGCCCTTGGCCAGCGCCTGTGTCAAATCGGCGGGCTGGATATAGCCATCTTCCGGGTGCTGAATGGCCCCAATCACCCCGTCCGTATTGCACAAAGGCCAAATCTCTTTGACCTGCTCGGCCGTCAGGAAATTCACATCCACCCCAATGGTCCGGGCGACGCCTGCATAATATTGATATTCATCCATCCGATCGCGGGTGGTGGCGAGGCGAATATTGGTCACCTGTGAGAAGCCGACGTTCAGGCCGGTTTCTTCTTCTAGGCTCGGGTACAGCCCAACCGAATATTGGTGCAGCTTTCCGACCGAATAGCTGAGGTTGAACAAGGGGAGAAGGCCCGCTGCATGCCATGTTGACCCGGACGTAAGCTCCTTACGCTCCAGCAGGACAACGTCGCTCCACCCCATTTTGGCGAGGTGATAAAGCGTGCTGACCCCGACGACACCGCCGCCAATCACCACGGCACGAGCTGTTGTTTTCATCATGTAAGCGCCTGACCCATTTAAACCTGAGATAATCAGCGCGCTATGTCAGTGCAGGGTGCGCCGCGGCAACTGCACAAGCCCTGTAATTGGTCACTATTAGATATTCTAATCTATTTTATCAGTTAAATGAAAAGCTCGGCTGCTGCATCAATAATGGCATCTGCATCCAACCGATAGGTGCGGTATAGATCCGGCAAATCACCCGTTTGGCCAAAGCTGCTGATCCCAAGCGGGCTGACCCGCATGCCGCGCACGGCGCCCAACCAAGACAGCGCCTCCGGTGAACCGTCAATGACGGTAACAAGCCCTGCCCCCTGCGCAAGCGCCGACAGCAGATGTTCTGCGTGCCCCCCCCTCAGCTGCCCATCGACCCAGCGCGAGGCATGCCGCTGAGACCAATCGCGATGAAGCAAATCTGGCGACGTGACGTTAAGCAAGCCAATGCCGGGGATGTCTTCGGCCAATTGTTCCCAGGCGCTCAACACTTCGGGCGCAATGGCCCCTGTGAAGACAATCGCGGCATCCGCCTGCGGCCCGGGCTTGCGCAGCCAATAACCACCCTTCAGCGCATCCGCCTGCCAATCGTCATTTTCGCGCGGCATTTGCGGAATGACCCGCGTGCTGAGGCGAATATAGACAGAACTGCCGTCCGGTTGCTGCATATAGTCAAAGGCCCAGCTCATCACCAAGGCGACTTCATCGGCCCAAGCTGGTTCAAAATAGGCAAGATTTGGCTGACCCATGCCGATGAGCGGCGTGTTGATGGATTGGTGCGCCCCACCTTCTGGCCCCAATGTCAGACCCGATGGCGTCCCGACAAGCAGGAAGCGCGCATCGGAATAACACCCATAATTCAGCGCATCGAGGCCACGGGCAATGAACGGATCATAGACCGTCCCAATGGGGATGAGGCGCGTCCCGAAATGCGGCCCGGCCAGCCCAAGGGAGGTGAGTGCGAGGAAGAAGTTATTCTCCGCAATGCCGAGTTCCATATGTTGGCCCGCGGCATGGCCATCCCATTTCTGCGCGGACGGGATTTTGGCCGCCCGAAAAACGTCGACCGTTTCTGATCGGCGAAACAGGCCGCGCTGATTAACGAAAGCGCCCAAATTGGTCGTTTGCGTCACATCCGGCGCTGTCGTCACGATCCGGTCGGCCAGAGGCGCGTCGGACTTTGCGAGATCAAGAAGGATGTTGCCAAAAGCCGCCTGTGTCGATTGCGCATCGGAGGCCGGAACGGGCAAATGGTCTGGCACGGGAATAAGCGGGGCATCCCAGTCGCGCGGCTTATGGGCCAGCGGGCTGTTGGCCACAAAGTCCCGCAACAACGCGGCCTGATTGTCCCCAAGGCCACCATAAGGCGCCCATTCTGACCCTTCGGCAATGCTAAGGCTGGTGCGCAATTGGTCAATCTGTCCGGGGTTCATCATGCCGGAATGATTGTCCTTATGCCCGGCCAGCGGCAAACCGTAGCCTTTGACCGTATAGGCGATGAACAATGTCGGCTGATCATCCTGCACCCCGTCAAAGGCGTCGATCAGGCTTTCAATGCAATGGCCGCCCAAGTTCGTCATCAAATGGGCAAGACCCGCATCGTCAAAGCTTGCGATCAACGCATTGACATCGGGGGCATTGCCCAGATCGGCCATCAACCGCTCTCGCCAAGCGGCCCCGCCCTGATAAGTGAGGGCTGCGAATTCGGCATTGGGGCAGTTATCGATCCAATCGGCAATCGCCGCGCCGCCGGGCCGGGCAAAAACCTCTTGTTGCAGCTTGCCATGCTTCAAGGTGACAACGCGCCACCCGCATGTTTCAAAAATATCGTCAAAGCGCCGGAACATCCGGTCAGCCGTCGTGCTGTCCAGCGACTGCCGATTATAATCGACCACCCACCAGCAATTTCGGATATCGTGCTTATAACCCTCAATCAGGCATTCGTAGATATTGCCTTCATCCAGTTCCGCATCGCCCATCAGCGCGATCATGCGCCCGGCATCCTGTTCTTCCATTTGACCATGGGCGATCAAATAATCCTGCACCAGGCTGGAAAAGGCAGTGATGGCAACACCAAGGCCGACAGACCCCGTTGAAAAATCGACCGGAATTTTATCCTTTGTCCGCGAAGGATAGCTTTGCGCGCCGCCAAGGGCCCGAAAGCGTTGCAACTGCTCCAGTGACTGATTGCCCAACAAATAATGGATCGCCTGCAAGACAGGGCCTGCGTGCGGCTTCACCGCCACCTTATCCTGAGGGCGCAGCGCGTGGAAATAAAGCGCCGTCATGATTGCGGTCATCGAGGAGCAGCTTGCCTGATGCCCCCCGACTTTCAGGCCATCGCGCTTCTCGCGAATATGGTTGGCGTTATGCACGGTCCAAGACGATAGCCAGCGCAAGCGCGTGTCCAGCGCTTCGAGGGCTGAAACCAAGTCAGCGCGGGCATCCGCAATCTTCTTCGCCATAGCAAAACTCCAACGAGCAATTTTTTGACAGATAGCGGCCAACCCCGCAGCATGTCCTTGCAATCTCTTTTCAAAAATGCTTCTAATTTAGCAGATTACGTCATCTATTTTTAGATAAGAGGCAAATTATGCCAAATATTTCGCCAGACGCGATTGACCAGAAAATCTTAGAGGCACTTCAGGCCGATGGTCGCATCACCAATCAAGAGCTGGCCGATCAGGTTGGCCTCTCCCCCAGCCCCTGCCTGAGGCGCGTCCGCCAACTGAAGACGGCGGGTATCATCTCACGCTATGTCGCGCTGGTTGATCCCGAAGCTCTGGGCCTCAGCGTCTCGGCCTTTGTGCGTGTGCGCCTTGACCAGCAGGATGATCGCCACCTTGAAGCCTTTGAAACCGCCGTTTCGCAATTCCCCCAAGTCATGGAATGCTATTTGATGACGGGAGAGGCCGATTATCAGCTACGCGTTCTTGTGAAGTCTCTCACCCAATTTGAGGACTTTTTGCGCCATAGCCTGACCCGCGTTCCGGGCGTCGCCAATGTGACGACCAGCTTTGCCCTGCGTCCCGTCATTTACAAGACTGCATTGCCAACGCTAGACACGCCCTAAAGAGAAGTGAGGGGCATATGACTGACGCATCGCAGGCCGGCACGACGCCGCCATCAGCCGCACATGAACTGAGCCGCAGTCTTAAGCCTCGCCATGTGTCGATGATTACCTTTGGCGGCATTATTGGTGCAGGTCTGTTTGTCGGCTCGTCGACCGCGATCAGCACAATCGGCCCGGCCGCCGTGCTCAGCTATGCGCTCGCGGGCTTTCTCGTCCTGCTTGTCATGCGGATGATCTCGGAAATGGCGATGGCGCTCACGGGCGTCCAAACCTTCCCAGACTTTGCCCGCGTCGGCGTCGGCAATTGGGCCGGCTATCTGGTGGGCTGGCTCTATTGGTATTTCTGGGTCGTTGTGATTGCGATTGAAGCCATTGCTGGCGCCAAGATTATCAATGGCTGGTTTCCCCAATTTGACGTGTGGGAAATCGGCGTTGCGCTGATGGCGATATTGACCGGGGTCAACCTCTTGTCGGCCAAATCCTATGGCGAGTTTGAGTTTTGGTTTGCCTCAACCAAAGTCATTACCATTCTTGTCTTCATCCTGATCACGGCTGCCTATGCCATGGGCATCACTTCCCCGGCGGGGCCAACCTTTGCAAACCTCACATCCCATGGCGGCTTTGCGCCGCAAGGGATTGCGGTGATTTTTGCAGGGGTTGCAACCACGATTTTCTCGCTCTGCGGCGCCGAAATCGCGACGCTTGCCGCCGCTGAATCCGAAGCGGGGTCAAAGACGATCGCCCGCATGACCATTTCTGTGTCGACGCGCATTTTGATCTTCTTTGTTCTGTCGATCCTGATGATTGTTTCGGTTGTTCCCTGGACTGAGATTGAACCCGGAACATCACCCTTTGCACAGGCGCTGCGCGTCATGGGCTATCCGGCGGCAGATCTCATCATGAATGGCATTGTGCTCGTGGCGGTTCTCTCCTGCTTGAATTCGGGGATTTATATCACTTCGCGCGCCATGTTTGGGCTGGCTAAAAACGGCGATGCCCCGCAATCTTGCGTCAAACTCAGCGCGTCAAAGGTCCCGGCGCGGGCCATCTTGATTGCCAGCTTGTTCAGCTATGGCGCGCTTGCAGCGGCCGTGTTCGCGCCCGACCGGGTCTTCAACTTCCTTGTCACCTCCTCCGGGGCCATCATGCTGTTCATCTACATGCTTATCGCGGCAGCCCAACTTCGGCTGCGGGCAAAGTTGGAGCGGGAAGCGCCGCAACGCTTGCAGGTGAAGATGTGGCTCTACCCCTATGGCACTTGGGCCGCCCTTGCGGGCATGGTGGGTGTCCTTTTGCTGATGGGCTTGTCTGACAAGCATGCCATAGAGCTTTGGGCGAGCGTCATCGTCACCGCCGCATTTCTGATCAGCTATTGGGTGAAGCTCCAAGTGCAACGGAAACCCAAAGGTTGAGCCAAGTCGATCAGAATTTTCCGATCGCAACATTCTTTTCAATCGCGATGATACCCAACTGCATTGCATAAGACCTCAAATGCCTAATGCTGGAGCCGCATAATGACCTTAGAAAATGATCCTCTTGCCGCCCTTTGGATGCCCTTTACGTCGAACCGCGCTTTCAAAGCAGCGCCTCGCCAGCTCAAAGCGGCCAAGGACATGCACTATACCTCCGATGATGGCCGGCAGATCTTAGACGGCACGGCAGGTCTTTGGGCGGTCAATGCAGGTCATTGCCGTCCGTCTATTGTTGAAGCAATCCAGAAGACAGCAGCCGAGCTGGATTACGCGCCGCCCTTCCAATTGGGCCACCCCCTGTCTTTTGAGCTGGCATCGCGCGTCTCCGCGATGATGCCCAAGGGTCTGGACCGTATTTTCTTCACCAATTCAGGTTCTGAATCGGTCGACACCGCTCTGAAAACTGCGCTCGCCTATCAGCGCGCCCGTGGACAGGGCACGAGAACGCGGCTGATCGGGCGGGAGCGTGGCTATAATGGCGTTGGCTTTGGCGGGATTTCCGTTGGTGGCATCGTGAACAACCGCCGCCAGTTCGGGACATTGCTGACCGGCGTGGATCACCTGCCCCACACCCACAATCTTGAGCATAATGCCTTTTCCAAAGGCCGTCCCCAATGGGGCGCGCACCTTGCCGATACGCTGGAATCGATTGTTGCCCTGCATGGCGCAGAAACAATTGCCGCCGTCATCGTTGAGCCAATGGCCGGGTCAACCGGCGTTCTCGTGCCGCCCATTGGTTATTTGGAAAAGCTACGTGAAATAACGTCCAAGCGTGGCATGTTGCTAATTTTTGATGAAGTCATCACCGCCTTCGGCCGTGTCGGCGGTGCGACTGCCTCTGGCACGCTGGGCGTGACGCCAGATATGATCACAATGGCCAAGGGCCTGACCAATGCCGCCGTGCCCATGGGCGCGGTTGCGATCAGCCGCCATATCCATGATGGCGTGGTGGATGGCAGCCCGGATGGGATTGAGCTGTTCCATGGCTACACCTATTCCGGCCACCCTCTGGCGGCCGCCGCAGGGCTTGCCACGCTCGACGTCTATAAATCCGAAGGGCTCTTTGAACATGCCGCGTCGCTCCATGGCTATTGGGAAGACGCGGTGCACAGCCTGAAAGGCAAAAGGCACATTATTGACGTGCGCAATATGGGCATAGTCGCCGGGATTGAGCTGGAGCCCCGCCCCGGCGCCCCGACCAAGCGCGCAATGGAATTGTTCCACAAATGCTTTGATAACGGGCTTCTCGTTCGCGCGACGGGCGATATTATTGCGCTGTCTCCGCCACTTATCTTGCAGAAGTCGCATATTGATGAAATGGTTGGCCGCATTGCGGAGTTGGTAGAAACCATTGATTAAGGCCATGACATGACCGTCGCCGATCTGATCCACAGCAACATTGGCCTCTATTCGGCCTTGTTCTTCTTCTTTTTGCTGGGGGTCGAACTGGCGGCGATCAAGCTGTGGCGCGCGCGCGGGAAGATGCCGGCCAAAGATGCGCTGACGGGTATCGCGACGGGTCTGCTGAGCGACCCAATTAATGGCTTTTCGGCGTTTATCACGCTCGGCATTTTGGCCGCAGTCGCACCTTTTCAGGTTCAGACCATTCCGATTACGTTGGGCAGTTTTCTGCTGTGTTTCTTCCTCGATGATTTGCGCTTTTACTGTCATCATCGCGTCGCGCATCGCTGCCGCTGGGTTTGGGC
>JBJTAW010000257.1:0-2648 GCA_046091025.1 Chakrabartia sp.
ATCTTTGGCTGGGCGGTCTGCCGCAAGCGGATGGCGCCGGCGGGTTTCGGAATAGCGGCGCTCTAGCTCACTGCCCGCGCAATCGACAAAAAGCATCGATATGGGTCTGCTGTCCCCGTCTGGCAGGGCGTTGACGCGAGCGAAGATCTGATCTGCGTCAAATCCACGCGTGCGGCTGTCAATGCCGAGGGCGAGGGGGCGTTCTCCCGTCATGCCCGCAGGCGCGCGTGTTGCCAGCAAACGATCGAGCAATTGAAAGGGGAGGTTGTCGAAAACCTCCCACCCCATGTCTTCCAAAGTATCGAGAACCGTTGATTTGCCAGCCCCCGACATCCCGGTGACAAGGAGGATCCGTTCTGGATTTGCGGTGCTCATGATTGCCCTATGCCTTGTGAGAGTGCCAGTTCAATCTTTAGGGGTGCAGATGCTTCTAGGGCACATATGGCGATCCGAGGAATCATCACGCCAGCAATGTCTTTGAATGCGGGATCAGGGAACCGATCTGGCGTTTCTGCCAAGTCTACGTAAAGATGAATTTGGGCTGCAGGCATGAAGGGCAGGGTGCAAATGCCGATACCCCGGACTTCAATTTTTCCTGTTAGCCGGTCGGGCGGTGATGCCATGAGGACATCATCCTTTCTGCTCAAATTCACATAATCGTCCGTCACCAACATCGCCCCGCGATCGATAAGGCGCAAGGCGAGATCTGACTTTCCGCTTCCGGACGCGCCGATTAACAAAATGCCCTTGTCCTTCACACAGACGCAGCTTGCGTGAAGCAGCAAGGGGGCGGTCATGCTTGTTTCCGTCGTGCAGAAGGGAGCGTGACGAGAAACATCGCTCCGCCGGCGCCTGATGGACGATCTCGAACGTCAATGGTCCCGTCATGCGCGAGCACAATGGTGCGCGCGATGGACAGGCCCAATCCGGAATGCCGGCCAAAGGCGGCAATATCTGGCCGGTCGCTATGGAAACGCTCAAAAATGGCGTCGCGACGATCTGCCGACACGCCCGGTCCTTCATCCTCGACCGACGCAATGACTTGCCCATCTGATGCTGTTGCTGACACCTGAACAACGCCATTCTCGGGCGAAAAGGAAATGGCATTGTCGAGAAGATTGTCGAACATGCGCTTTATACGGCCCTGGTCTCCCATAATCGTGGTGGAGCCTCTTTGAGGGCGCGCAAAGGCAATGCGTATGCTGTTATTTGCGCCACGTGCGTCGCGCTCGGCCAAAAGGCGTTCGAGCATTTGGCCAAGATCCATCTTCTCAAACCGGGTGCGTGTTAACTGTGCATCCATACGACTTGCCTCTGCGATATCGGTAATCAACCGATCAAGGCGACGAACATCAGCAGTGGCTATGTCCATTAACTGTCTTTTGAGCGCAGGGTCTGAGACGCTGGCCATTGTCTCTAAGGCGGATGACAAGGATGCCAGCGGATTCTTCAACTCATGCGCTACGTCTGCCGCAAATGCCTCTGTCGCATCGATCCGCTCCCTTAAGGTTTCCGTCATGTCCGATAAGGCACGGGACAGGGCGCCTATCTCATCACTGCGATGGATTTGCGGTATCTTGATATCGCGCTCGCGGCCGAGGCGGACATGTTCCGCCGCCAGAGCAAGCGTGCCCAAGGGCTGGGCAATTGTTCGGGCCAGAAAGCGGGAGAGAAGGATCGACGCCAACAGGGTGATGCCGAAAATCAGCCCCAGACTGCTTCGTTCGGATCGGATCAGGCGACGCACGTCTCGCGCATTTGTGTCTGTGATCAGCGTCATTTTGGGGTCGCCGTTAAGCTGCGCCCGTGCGGTGACAATATGCGTTCGGTCCTCCGCAAGCGTGATGGCGACATCCGAATTGGGAATGGCGTCAAAGCTCTTAAAACGGGGGATGGCGGGCGCGCGGACAATCGCGTCGATTGTGTCGTCAAGAACGGCGGCGACCTTGCGATCCCAACGTTCATCTTCTGAATTGATAAGGGTGATATTGGGGGTTTGTATCTGCCAGCTATCCAAAACAATCTGCTTATCTTTGACGAGGCGGATTCTACTACCTGTTTGCAATCCAAGCCTGGCAATATCACTGGGCCATTGGCTGCGATCTGCAAGGCTGAGCATGGTCGCCATCAGTTGAGCTTCAGAGCTGGCCTGCTCCATGCGTTCTGCGATCAATCGACTGCGGATGGAATCAAGGTAAAATAGACTCCCCGCCAGCAGGGCGACTGGCAGCAGATTGACGAGCAATATCCGCCAACTGAGTGAAACCCGCCCGGTCCACCGCAAACGAATATCGCGCGCGTCAGCCACCGGTGAACCGATATCCTGCCCCGTAGAGCGTATCTATGGAGTCAAATATGGGGTCTGCCAGCCTGAATTTTTTACGAAGGCGCTTAATGTGGCTGTCGATAGTGCGATCATCAACATAGATGTCATCTTGGTAGGCGGCATCCATCAACTGACTGCGGGATTTGACGACCCCTGGCCTCTGGACGAGCGCCTCTAGGATCATGAATTCTGTTACCGTTAGGGCAACGTCATGACCATTCCAGCGGACGCGATGCCGGGCCGGATCCATTTCAAGTGCACCGCGAACCAAGACTTGCTCTTCAGGGCCGCCCTCATCGTCGCTGGAGATTTGAGTCAGATC
>JBJTAW010000258.1:0-4284 GCA_046091025.1 Chakrabartia sp.
GTCAAAGATCATCGCCGAATAGGTTTCGACCGACCCTATGCCGTAGAGACAAGAGACAGAGGCGACGATCAACACATCATCGCGCTCCAGAAGCGCGCGCGTAGCGGAGTGGCGCATCCGGTCAATCGCTTCGTTTACGGAGCTTTCTTTCTCAATATAGGTGTCCGAACGGGGGACATAGGCTTCGGGCTGATAATAATCATAATAGCTGACAAAATATTCGACCGCATTGTCGGGAAAGAAGTTCTTAAACTCGCCATAAAGCTGGGCGGCCAAAATCTTATTGGGCGCGAGAATAAGCGCAGGACGCTGCACCGCCTCAATCACCTTGGCCATGTGGAAGGTTTTGCCAGAGCCTGTGACGCCGAGCAGCACCTGATCCTTCTCGCCCGAGTCAACACCCGCCACCAGCTCTGCAATGGCCGTGGGCTGATCGCCCGCAGGTTCATAATCGCTGACAATTTTGAACTTCTTGCCACCATCCACCTTGGGCGGACGCACCGGGCGGTGCGGAACAAAGCTCTGCCCGGTATCGGGTTCGTCCAAGGTTGTGCGGATGATGAGAGACATGATTTCAACCTAGGGGCGATGGGCGGCAGAGGCAATGCGCAGCCATTGGGGAGGGTATTATTGACAGTCATGTCAGCAAAAATTATCTAGCCCATATGATACCGACTCACTTCTCCGACCCGCGCCGTGAAAAGCTGCGCTTTCGTCCGTTCAAGGCCATGGCGCATTTTCGTCAGCTGATCCGCGACAAGGAGGATACCGAACAGGTGTTCCGTATTTTTGAATGCTTGCCGCGCCGGTCCTTTTGGGCGGATGCAAAAGCCTTTTGTGAAAGCGCAAAAGGCCGGGCGCTGATGGAGAGCGAGCCCTATCTGCCCGATGTGCTGGATGATCATGAGGCGCTTTTGAAGCTGCCGGAAAATTCGGTTGCTCATGCCTATGTCGCGTTCATGCGCCGCGAAGGCATGTCGGCGGCCGGGCTGGTTGCTGAATCCGAAAAAATGCGCGTTGGGCGGCCCGTCTTTCAGGATCAGATCCAATGGTATGGCAATCGCCTGCGCGACACGCATGATCTGCTCCATATTCTCACAGGCTATGGCCGGGATGCCTTGGGCGAACAATGCGCGCTTGGCTTTACCTATGGGCAGGATCGCGCCTGGGGCAGTCTGCTGATTGCTTGGGCTGGGGCCTATGAACTCAAGCGCCGTGTTCGCGCGGATGCCCCGGTTTATGGTGCTGTTGCGCAATCCCAGCGGCATGGCAAAGCAGCGCAGAAGGTCTTTGAACAGGATATCCGTGCGCTGTTGGCAGAGCCTCTGGATGCCGCGCGCAAGCGGTTGAACATTGGCGATGCCGATGTTTATCGCGCGGCGCATGAAAGCTATCGGGCGCGCGGTATTGATCCTTATGATTTTCTGGCCGCGCCAGCGGCGGCCTGACCTTCTGGCGTTAAACGGAAAGTCGGGATTGCGCAGGACGCGCAATAACGGCAGGACGCGCGTATGACGATGCGTTTGCTGGCCTTGGTGCCGCTCATCCTTCTCGCGGGGTGCGAAAAAATGTCTGACCCCGTTCAGTCCGGCAAACGGGCTGCGGCCAACGCCGCAGGTCGGGAGCGGCCCATTGTGACAGCGCTTCAACCCGGATTGTGGGAAACCACGACCGAGATTGCGGCTCTGGACCCGCAAGTGCGCGCTGCCCTCGAAACTGCGGATGCCCGGGCCATTGCGGACAAGCTGGGGGGGCAAAAGCAAGTGAGCATGGCCTGCCTCTCTGCCGATCAGGCGCGCAGCCCAAATGCTTTGGTCATTGGTGGGCGGGAACAGGGCCAGTGTAGCTTTGAGAGCTTTTCCCTCAACCGAGGTGCGCTGGATGCTGTGCTGACCTGCACATGGCCCGGCAAAGCGGGGCGGACCTTGATTGCCGCCCATGGCCGCTATGGTGGCACAGCCTTTACCCTAGATACCGTGATGCGGATTGAAACCGATACGCCCTATGACAGTATCAAAGGGCCAATGCCGACGGCAAAAGAGCCGCCCGTGCGGTTCCACACCCAGATTACGGGCGCGCTGAAGGGCGCCTGTCCCGCCGGGGAAGAGATCGCGCAATAACGCCACAGGGCCTGTGGCTTTCCTATTCTCTGCGCCTTTGTGCGACCGATTAGCCGTTCATCAAAGCCGGGAAAAAGCCCTCATGCGCCGTCCGGAGCGTTTCAAGCGCAACGCCTGACACCGTGTCGCCGCCCGTTGTACCAATGCGCACAGCGCCTTCAATGACGGCGTTAGTCGCGGTTGTGACGACATAGCGGCCCTGATCTTCGCCAAAGGCCTGTGCCGTTGTCATCCCGTCCAGTTCGGCACCTATGCGGCCAGCCAGCGCCATTTCGGCAATGGTGACCAATAGGCCACCATCGGCGATATCATGAACCGCGGTTGCAACGCCGGTTTGGATAAGGGCGCGCACATGCTCCCCACGGGCACGTTCTGCCGTCAGATCAACGCTGGGGGCAGCCCCTGCTTCACGGCCTTCGATTTCGCGCAGCCAGATGGATTGGCCCAGATGGTCGCCATGTCCGCCGATCAGCCAGATCGCTTCGCCTGCTTGTTTGAAGGCGATATTGGCGGCCTTGCGCCAATCGGCCATTAGGCCGACCCCACCAATGGCAGGCGTTGGCAAAATGGCAGACCCGCCGCCCGTCGCCTTGGATTCATTGTAGAGCGAGACATTCCCCGACACGATTGGGTAATCAAGCGCGCGGCACGCATCACCCATACCCCGAAGGCAGCCGACAATTTGCGCCATGATTTCGGGGCGCTGCGGATTGGCAAAGTTCAGGCAATTGGTGATCGCCAGCGGCGTTGCGCCCACGGCCGAAATATTGCGATAGGTCTCAGCCACCGCCTGCTTGCCGCCCTCATAGGGATTAGCATAGCAATAGCGCGGGGTGCAGTCGGTCGTGATGGCAATGGCTTTATCCGTGCCATGAACGAGGACAACTGCGGAGTCGCCGCCGGGCGCCTGCACCGTGTCGCCGCCAACCTTGTTGTCATATTGCTCCCAAATCCAGCGGCGCGACGCAATGTCGGGTGAGGCCATGAGTGTAACAAGATCAGCACCCAAATCCTTGCTTTCGCCAACCCGACCAAGCTCTGGCACCTTGGCCCAAGCCTGATATTCGGTCGGGCTGATATAGGGGCGTTCATATTCAGGCGCTTCATCGGCGAGCGGCGCGAGCGGAATATCCGCCACGACCTCGCCGTTAAACTTCAGCACCATATGCTCGGTATCGGTGATGGTGCCGATAACCGCGAAATCCAGTTCCCATTTACGGAAAATCGCCTCTGCCTCGGCTTCGCGGCCGGGCTTCAAGACCATGAGCATCCGCTCCTGACTTTCAGAGAGCATCATTTCATACGGCGTCATGCCCGTTTCGCGGCAGGGCACTTTGTTCATGTTGAGCTCAATGCCCACGCCGCCCTTGGACGCCATTTCGACGGAGGAGGAGGTGAGGCCCGCGGCCCCCATATCCTGAATGGCGACAATCGCGTCGGATGCCATGAGTTCAAGGCAAGCTTCGATCAGCAGCTTTTCGGTAAAGGGATCGCCGACCTGAACGGTTGGGCGTTTTTCTTCCGAGTCTTCAGTAAAGTCGGCGGAGGCCATAGTGGCCCCGTGAATGCCATCCCGCCCGGTCTTGGAACCGACATAGACAACCGGATTGCCGATGCCGGCGGCCGCGCAATAGAAAATCTTGTCGGTCTGCGCGACGCCAACGGTCATCGCGTTGACCAAGATATTGCCATCATAGGCCGGGTGGAAATTCACTTCCCCGCCAACCGTCGGCACGCCCACGCAATTGCCATAGCCGCCAATGCCGCGCACCACGCCAGAGATGAGGTGGCGCATTTTTGGGTGACCGGGCCGGCCAAAACGCAGCGCATTCATATTGGCAATGGGGCGGGCGCCCAGGGTGAAGACGTCGCGCAAAATCCCGCCGACGCCGGTTGCCGCCCCTTGATAGGGTTCGATGTAGGACGGGTGATTATGGCTTTCCATCTTGAAGATGGCGGCCTGCCCATCGCCAATGTCGATCACGCCTGCATTTTCGCCGGGTCCGCAAATCACCCAAGGGGCGGAGGTCGGCAATTTTTTCAGGTGAAAGCGGGATGATTTCTAGGAGCAATGTTCCGACCACATCACCGAGAAGATACCAAGTTCGGTCAGGTTCGGCTCCCGACCCATGGCGCGCAGGACGCGTGCATATTCTTCGGAAGA
>JBJTAW010000259.1:0-3452 GCA_046091025.1 Chakrabartia sp.
CGACACCAATTTCGCGCAGCACCGCAATCGATGCGTTGCGCATAATCTGATATTCCTTGTCGGTCAGCGTCAGCGCCGGCGCGACCGTGATGGAATCGCCCGTGTGGACGCCCATCGGGTCCACATTCTCGATGGAGCAGATGATGATGGCATTGTCGTTCCGATCCCGGACGACCTCCATCTCATATTCCTTCCACCCCAAGAGGGATTCTTCAATCAGCACTTCGGTTGTGGGGGATGCATCAAGGCCGCCCGTCACAATCTGAATAAATTCTTCGCGATTATAGGCGATGCCCCCGCCCGTGCCGCCCATGGTGAAGCTTGGACGAATGATGGAGGGAAGGCCCGTGCGCTCCAAAACCTCAAGTGCGTCTTCCAATGTATGGGCAATGCCGGAGCGCGCGGATTCCAGACCAATTTTATCCATCGCATCGCGGAACTTGATCCGGTCTTCCGCTTTATCGATTGCCTCGGCATCCGCGCCGATCATCGTCACTCCAAATTTTTCAAGCGTGCCGTCATGGAACAGCGCAAGTGCCGTATTCAGCGCCGTCTGCCCACCCATAGTCGGCAAAACTGCGTCGGGCCGCTCCTTCTCAATGATCTTCGCCACGATCTCGGGCGTGATTGGCTCAATATAGGTCGCGTCTGCCAATTCCGGATCGGTCATGATCGTCGCTGGGTTGGAATTGACGAGGACGATGCGATAGCCCTCTTCCTTCAGCGCCTTAATCGCCTGTGTTCCGGAATAATCGAACTCGCAGGCCTGTCCGATAACGATCGGACCAGCACCAATGACGAGAATGGAGGAGATGTCGGTTCTTTTCGGCATTATTTTGATCCCATCATCCCGACAAATTTTTCGAACAGATAGTGGCTGTCCTGCGGGCCGGGGGACGCTTCTGGGTGATATTGGACGCTAAAGGCTGGCTGATCGATCAGCTCAAAGCCGCAATTGGAGCCATCGAAGAGCGACACATGCGTTGCCCGCGCATTGCCGGGCAGCGTGTCTGCATCGACGGCAAAGCCGTGGTTCATGCTGGTGATTTCCGCGCGGCCGTCCTCCAACCGCTTGACAGGGTGGTTTGCGCCACGATGGCCCTGATGCATTTTTTCGGTCTTGGCGCCAACCGCAAGGCCCAGCATCTGATGACCAAGGCAAATGCCGAAGAGCGGCTTTTTCGTATCCAGCCATTGGCGGATGACGGGCACGGCATACACCCCCGTCGCGGCGGGATCCCCCGGGCCGTTGGAGAGAAACAGGCCATCTGGAGTGTGCGCCATAATCCTATCAAAGCTGGCCGATGCGGGAACGACCGTCACCTGCGCGCCAGCATCAATGAGGTTGCGCAAGATATTCCGCTTAATCCCATAATCAATCGCGATCACGCGCGGGCCATTTGGGTTCGCACTGTTTGCGGCATAGCCTTGGTTCAACGTCCAAAGCCCGTCGGACCAGCCATAGCTTTGGGTGGTGGAGACTGTTTTGGCTAAGTCCATGCCCTCAAGGCCGGGCCAAGCCTTTGCCTGAGCGAGCAGAGCGGCAATATCAAACTGACCCTTGGCATTATGCGCGATGACCGCGTTGGGGGCGCCCTTCTCACGGATCAGACGCGTCAAAGCGCGCGTATCAATGCCTGAAATGCCGAGCCGGCCATTGACCGTCATCCACTGAACAAAATCCTGCGAGCTGCGGAAATTAGACGGATTGGTCACATCTTCCCGCACGATGCAGCCCAAGGCATGTGGGTTGGTCGCTTCAATATCTTCGGCATTGGTGCCGACATTGCCAATATGGGGGAAGGTGAAATTGATGATTTGCCCGGCATAGCTGGGGTCCGTCATCACTTCTTGATAGCCCGTCATGGCCGTGTTGAAGCAGACTTCACCGACGGCCGCGCCCTCAGCGCCAAAGCCCCGGCCCCAGATGACCTCACCAGACTCCAAAACCAGAACGCCTGTCGCTCCGCTGGGCGCGCGCGTGCTGGTGGGGTCGGCCATAATGGGGCGCTCCTTCAAATAAATTTCGTCAATGTCGCTAAGGCATTCCCGCTAGAGACGGGTCGGCAGAGCGTCAATCTATTAAAAAAGGTTTTCCCCAGCTATGAGCCATTCTTTCCTTTTTAATCGAGAGAAGATCATGATTCGCGACGATATTACAGCCGCGCTGGTGGCCGCCATGAAGGGCGGAGATAAGCCAAAAACCGCGACCATAAGGCTCATCCAAGCCGCCATTAAGAACCGCGACATTGAAGCGCGCACCGGCAAGGCCCAGACGGATGATGATCTGCTCGTCACCGAAGTCATGCAGAAAATGGTAAAGCAGCGCCGCGAATCGATTGATCTTTATGTGAAGGGCGGCCGTCAGGAACTCGCCGATATCGAAGCGGCTGAAATCGTGATCATCGAAGCCTTTCTGCCACAGCAGATGAGCGATGCCGAAACATCTGCCGCGATTGAAGCGATCAAGGCGGAACTGGGCGCTGAGACCGTCAAAGATATGGGCCGGGTGATGGCCACATTGAAAGACCGCCACGCCGCGAACCTCGACATGTCAAAGGCCAGTGCGCTGGTCAAAGCGGCGCTCAGCTGATCGCCCAATGACGCTGTCGCCCGCTTGGTTGGATGAACTGCGCGCGCGGACGCAATTGTCGACGCTTGTCGCGCGGACGGTGAAGATCACCAAGGCGGGGCGCGAATATCGTGGGTGCTGCCCATTCCATAACGAGAAAACGCCCAGCTTTTACGTCAATGACGAGAAGGGCTTTTACCATTGCTTTGGGTGCAGCGCGCATGGCGATGCCATTCGCTGGATGACCGACCATCGCGGCTTGCCATTTATGGAGGCGGTGAAGGAACTGGCGGATGCAGCGGGGCTGGAGGTTCCGGCACAAGACCCGAGAGAGCGGGAAAAGACGGAGCGGGCCAATTCACTTTATGATGTGATGACGGCGGCGGCGGAGTGGTTTGTGGCGCAGTTGGAAGGTCACGAAGGTGCTGCGGCGCGTGCGTATCTCCAACAACGGGGGCTGACCCAAAAGACCGTCAAATCCTACAAAATAGGATTTGCGCTCGATGGCAAAACTCGGCTGAAAACCGCGCTGGCCCATTTTGGCGAAGACAAGCTGATCGAGGCGGGTCTGCTGATTAAGGTGGATGATAAGGACAGCTATGACCGGTTTCGCGGCCGATTGATGATCCCGATCCACGATGCGCGCGGCCGCGTCATCGCCTTTGGCGGACGCATCCTCGGCCAAGGGGAGCCAAAATACCTCAATTCCCCCGACACGCCCTTGTTCGACAAAGGCCGCACGCTCTACCACCTCGACCGCGCCAGCCCGGCATCACGCAAATCGGGCCGCGTGATCGTGGTGGAAGGCTATATGGATGTCATCGCGCTGGCCCAAGCCGGCATTGAAGACACCGTCGCACCGCTGGGCACAGCACTCACC
>JBJTAW010000260.1:0-4263 GCA_046091025.1 Chakrabartia sp.
TCCCGTCCCTTTCCCGGCGGACGATTGCTCCGGCGGCCCTTGGCGACTTTGGGCCTGCTTTGGTACGCGCTGCGAGATCGTTTATGATTTTCCCGGCGCTGACGTAAAAAGGGGAAAGGAGCAAAAGGCGATATGATCAACCGCAACCGCCTTGCCGAGGTGCGCGCCGCCGAAGAGGCCCGTTTTCGAGAGTCCAATCCCAAATCAGCTGAGGCCGCCGAAGATCGCGCCTTTGGCTGGCATCAGGGCGTGCCCTTTCACTGGATGCGCGATTGGCCATCGCCCTTTCCGCTCACCGCGGCCCATGCCCATGGGGCCACGCTGACCACGCTGGATGGCGATGTTTTGGATGATTTTTGTCTCGGCGATACGGCGGCCATGTTTGGACATTCGCCCGAGGCGCTCACCCATTCGCTCGCCCTGCAGGCGGGACAGGGGCTGAGCTATATGCTGCCCAGTGCTAAGGCCGCCGAAGTTGGCGCGCTTCTCGCCGGGCGCTTTCATCTTCCCCATTGGCAGCTGACAACCTCTGCCTCTGAAGCGAACCGATCCGTCATTCGGTGGGCCCGAGCAATTACGGGGCGGGACAAGATCCTTGTCTTCAACGGCTGTTATCATGGTGCGGTGGATGATGTGTTTGTCGACTTGCGCAATGGCCATCCCGAAA
The DNA here is from genome assembly GCA_046091025.1 of Chakrabartia sp. Taxonomy (GTDB): domain Bacteria; phylum Pseudomonadota; class Alphaproteobacteria; order Sphingomonadales; family Sphingomonadaceae; genus Aquisediminimonas. Next base: position 668 of record JBJTAW010000260.1, read on the forward strand.
CCCGACGCAGTCTCGTTGGCCAAGTTTGGGATGTGCGCAAGCACACCATCGCTATCGAGTTTAACGATGGTCGCGCACTGGAGGCCGCCCTTAACCGGGGGGATGTTGCCTGTGTGCTTGCGGAACCTGTGATGACCAATTGCGGTATGGTTCTGCCCCGTCCCGGCTTTCTGGCGCTGATGCGCGAGGCCACCGCGCGGACGGGCACAATCCTGATTTGGGATGAAACGCACACGATTTCCTCCGGTCCGGGTGGGCATTCAGGGACTTTTGGCCCGGCAGGCGATATGTTCGTCATCGGCAAGTCGATTGGCGGGGGCGTGCCCTGTGCCGCCTTTGGCTTTTCTGATCTCGTCGCCCAGCAGATGGAGACAGCGCGGGCCAAATTGCCGCCCGGCCATTCTGGCATTGGCACAACCTTATCGGCCAATGCGCTGACTATTGCGGCCATGTATGCGATGCTGGACGATGTGATGTCCCCCACCGCCTATGCCCATATGATTGGCCTGGCCCAGCAACTCGCCGGGCGGCTGGAGGGCCTAATTGAGCGGCATCGGCTGGATTGGCACGTCTCCAGTGCTGGCGCGCGAGTCGAATTCATCTGTAGCAACCATCTGCCCGCCAATGGCTCTGAGGCGCGCGCAGCCATGGACCCAGAGCTGGAAGGGCTGATCCATCTGATGCTGGTCAACCGCGGAACTTTGCTCGCCCCTTTCCACAATATGATGCTAGTCAGCCCCGTGACGACCAGCCATCAGGTAGAGCGTCTTGTCACAAACCTTGACGCAGCGCTTTGCGCGTTGGAATGAAGGGGCATGACCCACGCCCAATCTTCGCATCAAATCGCTTCGCTCGCTGAGGCAGAGGCCTTTTTTGCCGCTCATCCCGATGTGGATGCCGTCGACATTATCTTCACCAATATGTGCGGCGTCCCGCGCGGCAAACGGCTACGGCGGCATGAGGTGCTGGCCGTTTACAAAGATGGGCGGTTCCTTCCCGGCTCTGCCGTGATTGTCGATATTACGGGCCGTGATACCGAGGCGACCGGCCTTGTCTGGGAAGATGGCGATGCCGACAGGCATATCCGCCCCATCCCCGGAACATTGGTTCCCGCCCCTTGGGCCGGCCCCAAGGCCGCGCAATTCCTGACCGGCTTTTATGAGCTGGACGGCACCCCCAATGATCTCGACCCGCGCCATGTGCTGGGACGCGTTCTGGATCGGCTGGCGGGCCATGGGCTGACACCCGATGTGGCGGTGGAGTTGGAATTTTATCTGGTCGATGCCAAGCGGGCAAAAAATGGACGGCCCATCCCTGCCCGATCCCCCTCATCCGGCGAAACGCCGCAGGATATTCAGGTTTATGGCTTGGCCGAGATGGAGGATTTTCGTCCCTTTTTCGATGAGCTTTATGCTTGTGCCGATGCACAGGGCCTGCCGCTGGAAGCCGCCATCTCTGAATATGCGCCGGGCCAGTTTGAAATGACGCTGGCGCACAAGGCGGATGCGCTACGCGCCTGCGATGACGCGATCCTGCACAAGCGCATGGTGAAGGCCGTTGCCCAGAAATATGGCATGGAAGCGACCTTCATGGCCAAACCATTTGAAGACAGTGCGGGCAATGGCATGCATCTTCACGCCTCCTTGCTGGATGCGGCGGGCAAAAATGCCTTTGCCAGCGGAGACCCAGCGGGCACGCCTCTCCTCCGCCAGGCCATTGCCGGGATGCAGGCGACGATCAGCGATGCCTTTTTGATCTTTGCGCCCAATGCCAACAGCTATCGCCGGTTCAAGGCCAATAGCTATGCGCCCGTTGCCCCAACATGGGGCGTGAACAACCGCACCGTCAGCTTCCGCGTAACAGCCGGGCCTGCGGCCAGCCGCCATGTCGAACATCGCATTGGCGGGGCCGATGCCAACCCCTATCTCGCCATGGCGGCGATGCTGGCGGGCATGTGCCACGGCATTGAGCATAAGCTAGACCCCGGCGCCCCTGTCGTTGGTAATGGCTATGAAGCCGCAACGACCGCGCCGGCGATGCCGACCAATTGGTTTGCCGCACTTGACCGCTTCACAGGGTCTGATCTGATGAAAGACTATCTCGGCGCGCGTTTTGTTGAGATGTACGGCATTGTGAAGCGGACCGAGCAGGAACGCTTCTTCGCATCGGTGCCCGATCTGGATTATGCTTGGTATCTGCGCACAGCCTAGGTGGCTGACAGATCAGCGAAAATTATCGGCGTAAGCTTGAAGCTTCAGGACGCGCGGCGCTGCGGGCACGACATGATAGGTCAGACCATGCTTATCCGCATAGGCTTTCGCCGCCTCCAGCGTCGGGAAGCTTAAGGTCACCTGCGTCTGGGTGTCGCGCGATCCAGCCCAACCCATCAGCGGGTCTGGGCGCATCGCGTCCTGACGTTCAAATTCAAAAACCCAGCTGCCTGTGCCATAACGGCCCGACTGCATGGCGTTCTTTGCCTTTTGGATGATGCGTGCGTGCGTCATGGCCGCCCTTTCCTCCAATCCGTCGTTGCGATCAAGGGGAATCGCGCAGGATTTAACTTCGCGCCTGTGCCTTTTTGGTTTTCAGGCTGGCGGTGGCACTGGCCGGATCATCGGGCCAATTATGCTTAGGGTAGGCGCCCCGCATCTCTTTTGCCACATCGCGCCAGCTGCCCGCCCAAAAGCCCGGCAGATCCCGCGTCGTCTGGATGGGGCGGCCTGCGGGGGAAGTGAGAGAGAGGATCAGCGGCACCCGATCCGGCCCGATGACCGGATGGTCGGATACGCCAAACAAAGCCTGCACGCGCAATTCCGCCATAGGGCCGCCGTCTGCCGCATAATCAATGGGATGCGTGGTGCCCGCGGGCGACGTGAAATTTGCAGGCGCCAGCCGATCCAGCATTTGCTGCCCATCCCAGCCAATCAGGCCGCGCAGTGCATTGCCCCAAGCGCCTTCATCAATATCCGACAGTCGCCTTTTGCCGGTGAGCAAGGGGGCCAACCAGAGATCTAGCGATGCGAGCAAGGCAGCATCCGTCAAAGCGTCCAGCCCGGCCCAATGGGCGCGGGTCCGCAGCCGATCAACAGAGGGGGGCCAGGGCAGGATTGTGAGGCCGTGGATGCGCACCGCCTCGAGCAAGGCCTGGGCAATGGCATCTGGGCTGGCGGTGCTGTCTTGCCCCTTGGCGAGCGTTATGGCCCCCAAATGCCGCCCGCTTTCAGCGCGCACGCCGCCCGTTGCGGGATCAAAGCTCAGCCGCGTGCCGCTTTCTATCTCATCCGCAAAAAGCGCGTCCACCTGCGCGCGGTCAATTGGAACAGCGGACATAATTCGGGCGCCCGATGCGGCCCCTTGAATATCGGCAACCGCCAGCCAGTCAGCGCGGGCCAAGGGGGAAGTCGGGTCAAGGCGGAAGCCCCGGCCGCCGACGCTGATCCAATTTTCGCCGCGTGCGTCACGCCGCTTGGCCAGCCGGTCAGGAAAGCCAAGAGCGATGATGGCGGCGAGATCAAGGTCTCGCTCTGGCCCGGCTTGGTTTGAGGCGGTGGCCATTTTTTCCAGCCGCTGCGCGAGCCGTCGGGCCGCCTCTGCAC
>JBJTAW010000261.1:0-4805 GCA_046091025.1 Chakrabartia sp.
TTTCAAATTTGGGCGCTGGGCCGAAATTTTCCGCCCAATGTCTTTATCGGCACATCGGCGATTTTCTTTGCCGCCATGAATTGGATGAAGGTGCCTGCCTATATTGCTCTGGGGCAGTTTACCGCGGCGAACCTTCAGCTCACGCTCGTTTTTATGCCTGTCGCCATTGCCAGCACCTTTGCCGGTGTATGGCTTGTCCGCCGCCTCAGCCCGGCCCGCTTTGCCACAATCATCTCCCTGTTGATGGTCGTGGTTGGGCTGGAATTGCTGCGGCAGGCCTTCACCTGACCTTGCCCCAGCCCGGCAACAGGGGTATCGCGCGCACTCATGCGGTATATCAGCACTAGAGGGAGCGCCCCGACGCTCGATTTCGAAGGCGCGACGCTGGCTGGCCTTGCGTCAGTTGGCGGGCTTTATGTGCCGGATCATTGGCCCCGCTTCTCGCGTGACGAAATTGCCGCCCTTCAAGGCCTGTCTTATGTCGATTCGGCTGTTGCCATTATGCGTCCCTTTGTGGCGGGCAGCTTAGATGACGCGACGCTCAAGCGCCTGTGTACCACCGCTTATGGGCGCTTTTCGCATGATGCGGTGACGCCTTTGGTGCAGCTGGATTCGGCGCATTGGCTGATGGAGTTATTCCACGGGCCGACACTGGCGTTTAAGGATGTGGCCTTGCAGCTGCTTGGTCAGTTGTTTGAGACATTTTTGGCCAAGCGCGATGCGCATCTGACCATCATCGGCGCGACATCGGGCGATACTGGGTCTGCGGCTATTGATGGCGTGGCGGGCCGTGCGAAGATTGATATCTTCATGCTGCACCCCTTGGGCCGCGTCTCGGATGTGCAGCGGCGTCAGATGACGACGGTGCTGGCCCCCAATGTGTATAATGTCGCGATTAAGGGCAGCTTTGATGATGCTCAAGCGATTGTGAAGGCGCTGTTCAACGACCGTGCTTTCAATGGCCGCTTCACACTATCGGCCGTCAATTCGATCAACTGGGCCCGGTTGATGGCGCAGATTGTCTATTATTTTTACACTGCCGTCCGCCTTGGTGCGCCAGACCGGCCCATTGCCTATTCCGTCCCCACGGGCAATTTTGGCGATGTCTTTGCCGGATATGTGGCGGAGCGGATGGGTCTGCCCATTGAGCGGCTGATTGTGGCGACCAATGTGAATGACATTTTGCACCGTGCCCTGACCACAGGCGATTATAGCTGTGGCACCGTCACCGCGACGGCAACACCCAGCATGGACATTCAGGTCAGCTCAAATTTTGCACGACTCTTGTTCGATCTGGCGGGCCGCGATGGCCCAACCCTTGCCGGGATGATGGCCAGGTTCGAATCGAGCCGGGCGATGCAAATCCCCGCCCCGATGTTGGCGGGTGCGAAGGACCTGTTCACCAGTGCGCGCATCGATGCAACGGCCATGGCCGATGCCATGCGCTGGGCCGCCGAGCGGACCGGCCAGATCATCGATCCACACACGGCCATTGGGTTGGCTGCGGCACGGGCGGCGGGCCTGCCTGCGGATGTTCCGGTTGTGACGCTTGCAACGGCCCATCCGGCCAAATTCTCCGACGCTGTGGAACGGGCAACGGGCGTGCGCCCCGCCTTACCAACGCGGGTGGGCAATTTGTTCGACCGGGCAGAGCGATATGACACCTTGCCCGCGACCAAGGAGGCCGTCGCCGCTTATGTCACAGAACGGGCGACGCCAGCGGTATGACGCCCATTACCCTGATTGGTGACGCTTGGGCGGATTATGGCCTGATTGATTCGGGACATGGTCGCAAGTTGGAGCGTTATGGCCCGCATCGTTTCATCCGGCCCGAACCACAGGCGCTTTGGGCCCCGGCGCAAGCCAATTGGGACGCAGCGGGGGAATTTGTGCCCGGGTCTGATGAGGATGGCGGCGGCCAATGGCGGTTTGATCATCCATTGCCGCACGCTGGCTGGACGGGGCAATGGGAAGAGGTGCGTTTCACAATGCAGCCAACCCCCTTTCGGCATTTAAGCTTCTTTCCAGATATGGCCCCAGTCTGGTCATGGATGCGCGGGCAATTGGCGGGCCTTGAGGCCCCAACGGCGATGAACCTGTTTGGCTATACGGGCGTCGGCACGCTGGCGCTCGCGGCCAAGGGCGCGGCCGTGACGCATGTGGATGCCTCCAAAAAATCGGTGGAGGCGGCGCGCGCCAATGCCGCACTGTCTGGCATGGCAGATCGCCCGGTCCGTTTGATCATCGACGACGCCCTTAAATTCGCCGCGCGCGAGGTGCGTCGAGGCAAGCGCTATGACGGGATTATTCTGGACCCGCCCAAATATGGGCGTGGGCCGGAAGGCGAAGTCTGGAAGCTCGAAGAAGGCCTGCCGCCCCTGATTGCGGAGTGCCGAAAGCTGCTGGACGCCGACTCACGATTTTTGTTCCTCACCGTTTATGCCGTGCGTATGTCTGCGCTCTCCATTGGCGAACTTGTCCGCCAGCATTTTGCCGATCTGGGTGGTCAGGTGGAATGTGGGGAATTGGGCGTGCGCGAGGAAACACGCGGACTGACTCTGCCCACGGCCATTTTCGCCCGCTGGTCGCGTTAAGTCGACATCAGGCCAATCTGCATAGAGCAGAACCTATAATCACACCTGTCATTCCCGCGTAGGCGGGAATCCATACACGTCCTCAGACTTCAGGCCTTGACATAAGGTGACGATGGATCCCCGCCTTCGCGGGGATGACGGCCTGGGGAGCAAAGACTATTCGCGCAGCGCCCTGATCCCCGCGCCTGCAGCAAAGGGGGTAATCGCCACGAGCAGCAAAGAGGATGCTGCCAGAAAACGCAGCGCCCCTCCGCCAAAATCCCCAATGCTTCCCGCGCCAAAGATGATCAGGGGCACCGCCAGCGGCAGCATCAATAAGCCGCCCAGCGCACCGGATCGGCGCACCCCCGCGGTCAGGCTTGCGACCATCACGCCCAAGGCCGCCAGCCCCGGCGTCCCGACCATCAGGCCCAGTTCAACCGCGTCCAATGTTTCCCCATCCAGCCGCAACAGCGCAGCGGCAGGCAGGGCGGCCAGCATCAGGGGTGGGCCAAAGCCCAGCCAATGGGCGGCAATCTTGGCCGTGGCGACCGCTTCCTCCCCAATGCCGCGCACGGCATATTGATCGAGCACACCGCTTTCTGCATCGGGTGCGATGAGACGGTCAATCGGCAGCAAGGCGGCGAGCAATGCGGCCACCCAAATGACACCGCCCCCGGTCCGCGCCAAAAGCGCGCCATCCGGCCCAACCGCAAAAGGATACAGCGTTGCGACCAGCAGGAAGAAGGCAATGGGCAGGCCAATTCCGCCTGCCCCAAGAGAGAGCCTTAGGTCCCGCTTCAAAATGGCAAAAAAGGCCCTCATGCCGCAGCCTCCAGCGTCAGGCTGGGTGCGCCGGGCAAGTCGAGCATTTGGTGAGAGGCTGCCAGAATAATCCCGCCCTTGGCCCGATGTGCTGCCATAGCCTCGGCCAGCAAGGCGAGCGAGGCGGCATCCAACCCATTGCCTGGTTCATCCAGCAACCAAATCGCGGCGTTTGCGGCATGCACCCGGGCCAATGTGGCGCGACGGCGCTGCCCGGTGGAAAGCATGCGCACCGGAACCTCTGCAAGTCGGGAGAGATCAAATGCTGCAAGGGCATCGGCCACTGCATGGTCGCCTCCGCCATCGATGCGCCCCCAATAGGCAAGCGCCTCAGCCAGCGGGAGGCGCAAGTCGAACGCCATATGTTCATCGGCAAGCGCAATCCCGCCGCTGGTTTCAACATGGCCGGAAAAGGCATGCAGCAGACCTGCGATGATGCGCAACAGGCTGGATTTTCCGACGCCATTCGGCCCGGTCAGAAGCAAGGCCTCACCGGGCTGGAGCGCAAAGCCCAGCCCCTTGAACAAAATTCGCCCGCCGCGCAGGCATGACAGAGCCTCAATTGCCAGCCGCACGCTCATGCCGCGGCCTGTCGCGATGCATCGATCGCCTTTGTGCTCTGGGCCTGTTGACCTTTACCTGTCATGGCTGCGACATAGGCACAGAATTGAAAAGAGGCAAAATATGGTCGAAACACTCACTCCTGAACAACGCGCCGCCGCGCTCGATGCGCTGGGCGATTGGGATTATGAGGATGGGCGCGACGCCATTGTCCGCCAGTTCCTCTTTCAGGATTTTTCAGAAGCCTTTGCCTTTATGACACGGGTCGCCTTGCTGGCCGAGGTGCAAGATCATCACCCAGAATGGTCTAATGTCTGGAACCGGGTGGAAATCCTTTTGACCACACATGATGCGGGCGGCTTGTCCGAACGCGATATCCGCTTGGCGCGCGCCATCGACGCGCTGTTGGATTAGGCTATTTGCTTCGGATCCAGCGCGCCATTGCGCGGGTCATCCTTGCCACTCGACAAAAACGGTCATGCCAGGCGGCGGCACATCAGGCGCTGTTTCGCATTGCGTCCGTTGGGCATCGGCTCTGGCGCGGTTGAGGACGGCTGGGGCAATAGCGGCCTGATGCAGCACCAAATCCGCCTGCGCCAAAAGCCGGGCTGTTCGAATGCTCAGATCGTCCGGATCATTCGAGGTCACAACCACATGATGGAATCGCGCTGTCGCGCCGCTGCCCGCGCCGTCCAGCCATTGGGTGACGCTGGTCGCATCTGCTTCACCAAAAGGATCAAGCGGGCCACCTTCTTCAAAGGCAGAATCAATTGCGCGGCGGCGATCGGCACCATTGGGCCAGCGCTGCCGCAGGGCCGTTCTGGAGGTGCCAAGCGTGCGTGCAAC
>JBJTAW010000262.1:0-2802 GCA_046091025.1 Chakrabartia sp.
ATGCCGCCCACGGCAATCATGGTTGCGGTCCCAAGGTCTGGTTGCAGCATGACAAGGGCAAAGGGCAGGCCCGCCAGTACCAGCATTGGCCAGATGCCCGTCCATGTTCTGATCGAGCTTCCCGGCAGGCGCGCATAATAACGGGCTGTGGCCAGCACGATCACCAGCTTCATAAGCTCTGAAGGTTGTAGGCGGATGAAACCGAGATCAAGCCAGCGTTGGCTGCCCCCACTGATCGCGCCCAACAGCTCAACACCGATGAGCAGCAAAAGCACCACAATATATCCGGGAAAGGCCAATTGGGCATACCAACTTTCCGGAATGCGGGACATGGCAATCGCAATCATCAGGAAAATGCCAAAGCGAATGGCATGGCTTGCGGCCCATGGTGTCAGGCTACCACCGGCCGCTGAATAGAGAATAATGGTCCCAAAACCGCCCAGTGCAATCAGCAAGAGCAGTAAGGACCAAGGTAATTGCCGAAGCGGTGTGGGGATGATGCCATCCGTCATAAGGGATCCCCTGATCGCGGCGCCGATGAGGCGGTAGCTGGCGCGTTTGCCGGATTTTGACCTGCACTTGGCTGAGCAGGCGTGCTTGCCGTTTCTGGCTCTGGCGCTGCTATGGCGTCTGGATTGACGGGGGCCATCGCCTGAGGATCGAGTTCGCTGGATTGGCGAATTTCGGTATCATCGACACTTCCTTGGGCTGTTGCGTCTTTTCCGGCTTTGCGAGCATCGGCCGCTTTCCATGCCGCTGCCTTGCGCGCCATGCGGCTATTGACGTCCCCGCCCCAATTGGATTCCAAGGCCGTTAGTTCTGCCATCGCTTGCTCAGGATTGAACAAATAAGTCATAAGGCTTTTTGCGACGGGGGCTGCCGCCCTCGCGCCGCCCATGCCATGTTCAATGACGACAGCACCTGCATATTTAGGCGCATCTGCCGGCGCAAAAAAGACAAACAGGCCGTGATCTTTATATTTCCATTCGCCTGATTGGCCTCGTTGCGTGCCGGATATCTTGCGCACCTGTGCCGTGCCGGTTTTCCCGGCCATGCGAATATCCGGGATTGGAAGTCGGCTGGCAACGGCCGTTCCGTCCCCATTGACGACCAGGTCCATGCCTTCGCGCACAATGGCGAGATGTTCCGGCGGGATGGAAAGCGGGCGTATTGGCTTCTGCTCGCCTTGTATCAGAAAGGGGTCGAGATGATTTCCCGATGCAATGCGGGCGGCAAGAACCGCAAGCTGGAGCGGGCTTGTTTGCACATATCCCTGCCCAATAGTTGCGTTGAGGGTATCACTTTGCGACCAAGCTTTGTCGAATTTACGGGCCTTCCAAGCGCTGTCTGGCACTGTTCCATAGCGTTGGGAGGGCATGGGTAGGGCAAATTCCTGACCCAGACCCAACTGCCGGGCAATGGGCGCAATCCGATCATATCCAATGCGCCGCCCCATTGCGTAAAAATAGGTGTTGCAACTTTTCATGATGGCGGTGCGCATCGTCATAGGGCCATGTCGGCTGAGGCAGCGGAACGTGCGGTTGCCCAGACGATACCCTCCATTGCAGACAACAACTTCTTCTGGATCAACTCCATGATGCAATAGGGCCAGAGCCGCAGCTGGTTTGACCGTGGATCCGGGTGGGTAAAGGCCCTGCATGGCCTTGTTGAGCATCGGGATATGGTCATCCTCTTGCAACATCTTCCATTCAACGCGGCCAATGCCATCTGAAAAGCTGTTGGGGTCAAAGGCTGGCATGGAGGCAAGGGCCAATATGCCCCCCGTTGCGCAATCCAGAACAACAGCAGACCCGGATTCAAGGCCCAGTCTGCGGCCTGCAAAATCCTGCAATCCAGCATCAACGGTTAGTCGGATCGGCTTGCCAGGTATGTCGGGCCGTGTTGCAAGGTCGCGGACAAGGTTACCGCGCGCGGTCACTTCGGTGCGCTTGGCTCCCGGTGCGCCGCGAAGCAAGGATTCCTGGGTCTTTTCAAGTCCTGCTTTGCCAATCTTAAAACCGGGCGTGATCAACAGCGGATCTCGGCTGGCCTCATAATCCTTTGCAGAGGCCGCGCCGACATAGCCTATGAGATGCGCAACGCTGGCGCCTGCAGGGTAAAAACGGGTGAAATATTCACTGGGCGCAACACCGGGCATATCTGGGGTGCGTAGGCTCACCGCGGCGAATGTTTCCCAATTGATGTTCTCGGCAACCGGGACGGGTTGAAACCCCGCTGCTGTTTTAAGGTCCGCTTGAATGCGGGCGATATCATCCGGCGCAAGCTGCATAATCGCGCTCAATTGCCCAATTACCTTGTCCTTATCGATCAAGCGATCGGGGATCAGGTCAACACGAAAGGCTGTTTTGTTGAGCGCAATGGGCTTGCCCTTATGGTCAAGGATCCAGCCGCGGCGTGGCGGCATAATTTGAAGATTAACGCGATTGCTCTCGGCAAGTAGGGTGTATTTTTCATTATTGGCAATGGCAAGCCATGCCATGCGACCCGCCAATAGGGTGCCGATGCCAATCTGAGTTGCGCCAAGGAAGAAGAGGCGCCTGGAAAATGTAAAGCCCTGCTGTGCCTCAGTCATTTGGCCCTTTTTGCCAAACAGGCTGGTCATAGCGACCACCTTAGCCGGTCTAGTCCCCCGCATATTCTTACAATAAAGGGAAAAAAAAGAAGCGACACAATGATTTGTGGCATGAGATAGAGCGCGCTCATTTCACCGCCCTACATCTTAGCAACTGCCAAACCTCCCACCAGAGCCAATATGATAGCAAGCGACGCAATCACCCAAAC
>JBJTAW010000263.1:0-6381 GCA_046091025.1 Chakrabartia sp.
CCAAAGAATATGCCCAGAAAAATGGCCTGAAGCCGCGTGCGCGCGTTGTCGCTTTTGCCAATGAAGGTGATTGCCCGACATTGATGCTCAACGCACCCGTGCCGGCCGCGAAAAAGGTTTTGGCGCGTGCTGGCCTGACGGTTGATGATATCGATCTTTGGGAAATTAACGAAGCCTTTGCTGTTGTCGCCGAAAAGTTCATGCGTGACCTCAACCTTGATCGCAGCAAGGTCAATGTGAATGGCGGCGCCTGCGCGCTCGGCCACCCCATTGGCGCCACGGGCTCGATCTTGATTGGCACTGTTTTGGATGAGCTGGAGCGCCGCAATCTGAAGCGTGGCCTTGTCACCATGTGCGCCGCTGGCGGCATGGCTCCTGCCATCATTATTGAACGCGTTTGACGACCCAGTATCGCGCTGCAGTTTGCACTGCCCTTGACGGCCCTATGGCCGTCAAGTTGCAGCTGCTGGAGGCGCGCGCCCTTGCCGCCAATGAAGTCCGCATCGCAGTTCGCGCGGCAGGTGTTAATTTGCCCGATCTTTTGATGACGCGCGGCGGTTACCAATTGCGGCCAGACCCGCCCTTTGTGCCGGGCATGGAAGTCGCGGGTGATGTCATTGAAGTCGGGGCGGCCGTTACCGACTTTGCGCCCGGTGATCGTGTTATGGCGCAGCTGCGCCTGACCGGGTTTGCAGAACAAGCGATTGCGGCCACTGGCAGCATTTGGCCATTGCCTGAAGCACTAACTTATGAAGAAGGCGCAACTTGGTTTGTCGCTGCAACAACGGCCTGGCATGGCCTTCACGACAAAGCCCAAATTCAACCCGACGAGACCCTATTGGTCTTGGGCGCGGGCGGCGGCGTTGGGATGGCCGCCGTGCAACTGGGCGTTCATATGGGCGCACAGGTTATTGGGATTGCCTCAACCGATGAGAAATGCGCCGCTGTTGAACAGGCGGGAGCGAAGGCGGCATTCCGCTCGGACGACCCAAAGTTAGTCGAAGCGATTAAATCGGCGGCTGGAGATGCAGGCGTGCAGGTCGTGTACGACCCCGTTGGTGGTCCGCTTGCACTTGCGGCAACGCGCACCTTTGGCTGGGGTGGACGCTATCTCATTGTTGGTTTTGCCAGTGGCGAAATCCCCAAATTCCCGGCAAATCATGCGCTGATCAAGGGCTATAGCATCATGGGCCTACGGGCTGGAGAGGCCGTGCGACGCGACCCCAAATTGGGCAAGGTAACGCGCGCGGCACTCGCCCAACTTGCCAAAGACGCGGTCATGCGCCCGGTGATTTCACACCGCTTCACATTGGACGAAGCGGGCGACGCGCTGTTGGCACTGGATCAAAGAGCCGTGATTGGTCGGGCGGTGATCCTGCCATGAGCCATCCCCCCATTGCCTATAAAATCTTCACCGCCGCACAATGGGGGCAGTTTCAGGCCGATGGTGTCTTTGCAGGCGCACCCGTCGATCTGGCCGATGGATATATCCATCTATCGACCATAGATCAGCTGCAAGGAACGCTGGACAAGCATTTTGCGGGCCAAACCGGGCTGGTCATTGCAGAAATTGATTTAGGGCTACTGGGCGACACCATCCGCTGGGAAGCCTCTCGCGGCGGCGCGCTCTTTCCGCATAATTATGGCTCCCTGCCCTTGAGCGCAGTTTTATCGTTCCAAGGCGGATAAACTTTTTTGCTGGGCAAGGTATCGCGTGCCGCCAAGGGCGATCAAAAATTGCCCGCCAAAATAAAGCGTCCAAACCAACAAGCTGCCAACCAGAGAGCCACTTAATGGCCCCATGCGCGCAAAGATCAATAAATCAGAAATAATGAACAAAACCGCCCCCACCGCCGTCAGCTTGGTCGGAAACCGGCTAACCCATGCCGCCGACGCCATGCTGCCCAGCAACAGCGTGTAAAGCGCGACCTCCGCCTTTTGCGTCAGGGCCCAGGCAATCCCAACCGGGACGCCAATCTGCAACGCCCCAATCATTCGGTCTGTGTCTGAGAGGTTCGGTCGGATATGGCGCCGATAAAGCGTGATGGCGAGGATATGCCCAATCGCAAACAAAGCCGCGCCCGCTGTAAAGGCAATATCGAGCACAACATCGCCCGCCGCACCAAAGGCCAAAATCCCCGCCAACATCCAACCATCGTGCCCTTTGGCGCACAGGGCCGCATAAACGGCTAGCAGTCCAACCCCCATGCCTTTCCAGGCTGTGATTTCCGGCCCCGTCATCTGTGCGTAAACAGCGAATAAGTAACTCACTCCGGCCGCAAGTGATGCGGCGATCAGCAATGTTGATAAACGTGATTGGTCAGCCATCTAATCTCTCTCCCCGCCCCCCAAGCTGCACGGACAGCGCGCGACTGTCCAGAGGAACAAGCCCTTGGGCATCGCGTTAAACCATTATGGATATACCGCATAATGCACTTGTGCTCGTCGCAGATGGGCTAAAACTTCTTCTCCTACGCAATAAGGGAGATGCTTCTCAAATCGATTTGCGCACCGAAGATTGGGAAGATCAGCCAGACCCAAAGAACAGGGATATTCACAGCGATGCTCCCGGGTTGCAGCAGCAACGATTTGGCTATGGGCGGCCTGCGTTGGATGAACCTGATTATCATCAGCAAAATGAAGATCGTTTTGCCGCGGACATTGCTGATCGGCTTAATCACATGGCCCTTGCCGGAAAGGTAGAGGATATTGCCGTTATCGCGCCTGCGCGCACAATGGGCGTCTTGCGCCAACATTGGCACAAAGAGGCTCAAAAGCGCGTCATCTGCGAAATCACCAAGGAAATGATCGACCGCCCGACGCCCGATATTGAAGCCTTGCTTGTCGGGGCGGCCCACCCGCCCAGCTAGCAATCCCCCCTCGCCTTGTGCGTTCTGCTCCCCTAAAGGCGGGCGCATGACCCAAGATATTCATGTAATTGGCGGCGGCCTTGCTGGATCAGAAGCTGCTTGGCAGCTGGCCGAGGCGGGCTTTCGCGTTCGGCTGTCTGAACTGCGCGGCTCTGGTGAACAGACTGCGGCGCACCAGACAGAGGATCTGGCCGAACTTGTGTGCTCCAATAGCTTTCGATCGGACGATGCGGATAAGAACGCAGTTGGCCTGTTGCATCAGGAATTACGACGCCTTGGCTCTCTGATCATGTCCTCAGCAGACGCCCATCGCGTCCCAGCCGGATCGGCGTTGGCTGTGGATCGGGATGGCTATACCGCGGCTGTGACACAGGCCATTGCCGCACAACCCAATATCACACTTGTCCGTGAACGCGTTGATACCCTTCCCAAGGGCCCAAGCATTATCGCCACGGGCCCGCTGACGGGCAGCGCCCTTGCGGAGGCCATTGCGGCTGAAACAGGTGAAGAAGCGCTTGCCTTTTTCGATGCACTTGCACCCATTGTGCATCATGAAACGATCAACATGGACGTCGCTTGGATGGCCTCCCGCTGGGACAAGGGCGATGGCAAGGATTATATCAACTGTCCGCTCGATAAGGAGCAATATCTCGCTTTCCACGCCGCCCTTTTATCCGGCGAAAAATCGGTTTTCAAAGAATGGGAAGCCAACACACCCTATTTTGATGGCTGCATGCCGATTGAAGTGATGGCAGAACGCGGGATTGATACGCTGCGCCACGGCCCAATGAAGCCCGTTGGGCTGGACAATCCCAAAACCGGCCGCTGGCCCTATGGCGTTGTTCAGTTGCGTCAGGACAATGCCTTGGGCACGCTTTGGAACATCGTTGGCTTTCAAACCAAGCTCAAACATGCGGAGCAGGTGCGCATTTTCCGCATGATCCCCGGCCTTGAGAACGCTCAATTTGCGCGGCTTGGCGGGTTGCATCGGAATACCTTCATCAAATCCCCCAAACTGCTCGATGCCACCTTGCGGCTGAAATCCCGGCCGAGCATCCGCTTTGCAGGGCAGATCACGGGCTGCGAAGGCTATATCGAAAGTGCGGCCATTGGCTTGCTCGCCGCTCGTTTCTGGATAGAGGAACTCAACGGCAGCCAAACTACCGTACCGCCATTGGAAACCGCCCTTGGTGCGCTGTTGAACCACATCACCCAAGGGGCAGATGCCGATAGTTTTCAGCCGATGAACGTCAATTTTGGTCTGTTCCCACCCCTGGCTGGCGGCACGCGCAAGGCGGATCGAAAACAAGCCTATACCGATCGTGGGCGGGATGCGTTGTCTCAATGGTTGACGCCTCACGCGTCGACGTCGGCAGTTTCCGCTGGCTGAGAGACAGGCTTACAATCTGCCTTTGGCTTGGGCTTTCGGACAAGCCGTGTCGTTGCAAACTCCTGCCTATCAAGACCGTCCGAGCGGTTCTTATCTCCCGCGCCGAATTTTTCAGAGGCTTTGACCGCATATTCGTCAAAGGACAGCCGCCCATCGCCATTGCGGTCTAGGCGGGCAAAGGCCTTTTGCCGACTGGAAAGATACTCGCTCCGTCCAACCGAGCCGTTTTTGTCCCGATCATAGCGGTTAAACCGACGCTCTTCCTTGGTGGCTTCATCGGCCACAGGCGCGATCAATGGAGATTGGTCTGATGTAGAGAGCGCTGGCGGATCTGGAAGTGTGACCTCGCTTGACGCCATTTGCTGCGTTAGAAAAACAGTTGTCGCCAGCAGAAACAGGATGGCAGCTCCACCGCCGATATAGCGCCACATTGCTCTACTCCATAATTGTATATATCCGACATATTGGAAAATAGGTCAGCATTTGTCCAGATGGAAAAGGCCGTTACGATTTAGGTCGTCAGCGCCGACCAGAGCAAATGCGCATAATGGCGCGGACCAAAGCCACCTATGGGAATACGACCTTTCTCGACATCCCTGCCCGCAATATCCAGTGCCAAGTATAAAGGCTTATAGTCGCGCCCACGCGGTAAGGTCGTGCCTTGGCGCACATAGCTTTGGGCCAACTCAATTGCTTGCGCCGCAAGCTGCGCATCGCTCACATGGCCCGCAAAATCCCACAAAGCCCAAAGCGCCCCTGCCTGTCTTACGCTCTCAACAGAGGTGCGGTCACAGTCAGCCGCCAGCAGCCCAAACAAGCCGGAACCGCGACCTTCGGCATAAGCCCGCATATCTTCAACGGTCAGCGCGGCCCCATCTGCCAAAACAGACCAGCCATTGATCATCTGATCAACAGCCTGATCGGCAGCGGCATTGCGAGGTCTTGCGCGCCAAGCCTCAACCAGTGGTTCACTTTTCCCCTTAGAAAGATCATGTGCCGCCAAGGCTTCACGCCACCAAGCCATGCGGATGGCCGCGATGGCAGGTTCCCGAACCGTGCGCACCACATGTGCCAGCCGTTCATCAATCACCCAAGCAAGCCTGTGCCAATCCCGCGCCTGTGGGCGGGCATAGCTGACCAGCAATCCGGGCAATATGCCCGTTGGGGAAATGCGTCCGCTGCTCAACCGCGATAACAAACCTTGCGGGCCGCCTCGATAACGGCCGCAGTGTTCACAAGCGCCAGCTTTTCCAGATTATTGGCATAGGGCAAGGGCACATCGACATTCGTCACACGCGCGACCGGTGCGTCAAGATCGTCAAAGCCCTCTTCCATCGCAATAGCCATAATCTCACTGGCAATCGAACATTGCGGCCAACCTTCTTCCACAATCACCAGACGATTGGTGCGCGACAGGCTCTCCAGAACCGCATGCTTATCCAACGGACGCAGAGTCCGAAGGTCAATGACTTCGGCTTCGATGCCTTCTGCGGCCAAAACCTCTGCGGCTTCAAGCGCAAGTCCAACGCCAATAGAATAGCTGACCAGCGTCACATCCTTGCCCAGCCGCATGGTGCGGGCCTTGCCGATCTGGGCGACATGCTCCCCCGCCGGCACATCAAAGCTGCGGCCATAGACCAGTTCATTCTCCAGAAAGACGACAGGGTCATCGCTGCGGATGGCAGCCTTTAAAAGGCTCTTGGCATCGGCCGCATCAAAGGGCGCAATAACGACAAGGCCCGGCACGCTGGCATACCAAGGTGCATAATTCTGGCTATGCTGAGCCCCCACCCGCGAAGCCGCGCCATTTGGGCCACGAAACACAATGGGACAGCGCATCTGACCGCCCGACATATAATTCGTCTTGGCGGCAGAATTGATAATATGGTCAATGGCCTGCATCGCAAAGTTAAAGGTCATGAACTCGACAATCGGGCGCAAACCACCCATGGCGGCGCCGGTGCCAATACCGGCAAAGCCATATTCGGTGATCGGCGTGTCGATGACCCTTTTGGCGCCAAATTCCTCAAGCAGACCCTGGGTCGCCGTATAGGCGCCCTGATAGTCAGCGACTGCGTGGCCCATGACGAATACGCGCGGATCGGCCCGCATTGCGTCTGC
>JBJTAW010000264.1:0-3450 GCA_046091025.1 Chakrabartia sp.
TACCGCGTCCTTCTTCTTCCATGATGATCTGGGTCAAGATGGTGTGGGTGATGTCCTCATTAGACTTTGCATCAACAACGCGAAAATCCCGGCCTTCACGAACCATCTGCGACAAATTGTCGAGGGTGATGTAGCTCGACGTCTCTGTATTATAGAGGCGGCGATTGGCATATTTCTTGATCGTGACTGGGCCTTCGCCCGATTTTGCTTTGGTCATGCGGATTTCTCCCAATTCATTGCCGCATAGCACCACGAGCTATTGCGCTGCAACATCCGTCATTCTGCGCAGCATAAGCTGCGAGTTTTCAAGACCATATCCGCTCAAATCGCTGCCCCAACAGGGTAAGCAATTCATATTGCGATAGGCCTGATTGTGCAGATGCGGCAGGAAGATCAAAGTCCATCTGAACCCAATCCCCTTCCGCCATATCTGGCCGCGCCGTGACATCAATTGCGGTCAAATCCATTGAGACACGGCCCAATACGGGGAAAAGGCCATTTTCAGCACTGCCCTTGCTTGAAAAGCCCCGCACATAGCCGTCGGCATAGCCCAGATTGAGGATCGCCAGCTCTTTTGGCTCGGAAGCACGAAACGTCGCGTTGTAGCCCACGCTGTCACCCGCCTGAATCCGCCGCCGCTGAAGGATCTGGGCCTCAATCCGCACCACGCGCTGGATCTGGCCCGCCGCTTCACGGCGCGGCACGCCGCCATAAAGGGCAAGGCCCGGCCGTGTGAGATCAAAATGATAATCGGAACCAAGGCAGATACCGGCTGAGTTTGAAAGGCTGAGCGACACACCCGGATGCCGACTGGCAAGCGCCTGAAATGCCTGCAACTGCTGGGCCGTCTGATCCACATCCTCGTCTGCAGACGCCAAATGGCTCATCACTGTCTGGATCGCCAAGCCGCTGAGATCATCTGTGGCCGACAGCCCAAGCCGGTTCATGCCCGTATCGACCATGACATCACAGGGCCGCCCTGTGGCCCGCCAGCGCGCCACTTGTGGCATGCTGTTGAGCACCGGCCGCGCGCGGGAGGTCAGAGCCTGCGCCATATCCCCTGCGCGGACCCCATGCAGGACAGACAAGCTTGCCCCTTCGGGCATAAGCCCCTCAGTCTGGGCAGCCTCTGCCCATGTTGCGACAAAGAAATCGCGGCATCCGGCCTTTGCCAATCTCTGCACCACGTCTGTCGCGCCAAGGCCATAACCATTGGCCTTGACCGCAGCACCGCAACGGGCACTGCCCTGCGCACGCAGCCATTGCCAATTCTGGACAAGGGCTTTCCCATCAAGGTGCAGGCGCAAGTGAGCGGACATGACGGGCGGGTTAGCCGTGCAGAACTGACTAGTCGAGGGTCTGCTTACCGGATGTTTCCGGCAGCCAGATCAACGTCACGATAAAGGCCATCACCACAACAGCCACCGTATACCAAAGCCCCATGAAGGTGCCGCCCGTCTTCACCACGATATATTGGGAGATAAAGGGCAGGAAGCCGCCAAAATAGCCCGTGCCGATATGATAGGGGATCGACATTGACGTATAGCGGATTTTCGCCGGGAACAACTCCACAAGGATCGCCGCGACCTGACCATAGGTCATTGCAGACAGCGCAACGAGGGCTGCGATTGCCAAAATGATCAACACAGGGTTCCGCAATGCCGGGTCCGATTTGTCGGGATAGCCCGCCGCTTCCAAAGCCCCCGCATAGGCTTTCTCATCAAAGCCAGTGACGGTTGTTTGCCCCACTTTCAGCGCGACCTCATCCCCCTTCTGCTTGGAATAGCTAATCCCGCGCTTTGAGAGGAAACTCAGGGCCTTTCCGCAGGTCGTTGTCTGCTTGCTGGCAAAGACACTAAAGTCGCATTCTGGAGACACCAAGGTGACAGGAGAAGCCTGCGTTGCGCGGGCGAGTGCCGGGTTGGCCGCATCTGCCATCATCCGGAACAGCGGGAATGTGAGGACAATGGTCAACGCATAGCCCAGAAGTAAAATGCGCTTGCGCCCATAGTGGTCTGACAGCCAACCGGCCGCCACATAAAGCGGTGCCGCCAAAAGCGCGCCGACCGCCATATATGACAGGGCATCTGTTTCCGGTATACGTGCCGTGCCGGTGAGGAAGTAAAGCGTGCCGAATTGCGATGTGTAGTAGACAACAGTCAGGCCCGCCGCGACACCAAACAGGGCGATGAAAATCCGCTTCACATTGCCCGGATATTGAAAGCTCTCAACAAAGGGATTTTGGGAGACGGTGCCTGCTTCCTTCATCGCTTTGAACACCGGACTCTCAGAGAGCATCATGCGGATATAGAGCGAGATGGCGAGCAAGAGCAGCGAGAGGATGAACGGCACACGCCAGCCCCAATGTTCAAAAGCCTCTGTCGACATGGAGGTGCGTGTGAGCAAAACGACGATGACCGCAAGCAGAAAGCCCCCCGCGACAGATGCCTGAATCCAGCTGGTATACTGTCCCCGCTTGTTCGCCGGGGCGTGCTCTGCGACATAAATCGCAGCCCCCCCATATTCGCCGCCCAAAGCAAGACCTTGCAGGCAGCGCAGGATCAGCAGGCCAATAGCCGCCGAAATGCCAATGTTTTCATAGGTGGGCAGGAAGCCGATGGCGGCAGTCGCCCCGCCCATGAGCGATATGGTGATCAGAAACGTATATTTCCGGCCAACCTTATCGCCCAAATAGCCAAATAATATCGCTCCCAAAGGCCGGACGCCAAAGCCCGCGCCGAATACGGCAAGCGAGGCCAAGGTCGCCGCTGTTGGATTGTCAGATGGGAAGAACAGCTTCCCAATCAGGGCGCCCAGAATGCCGTAAACGAAAAAGTCATACCATTCGAACACCGTGCCAAGGGACGATGCGGTAATGACGAGGCGATCTCGCTTTGGATCGATTGTGGTGTCTTGCCCGCCCATGTAACTCCCCCGGAATCTGTCGTTCCGCCCGTTCTAGGTTGGAAAACACATTCCGGGCAAGTCTTTGGATCACCACTTACCAAATGTGTGCGCGGTCTTCCGGCTTGAGGTAAAATTTCGCGTCCGGCTTTACACCGAAAGAGGAATACCAAGCATCGATGTTCCGGACGACATAAGGGCGGAAATACCCCGGCGTGTGGGGATCAGTTGTCAGTTGCTGAAGCAGAACGGGCTCACGATATTTGTTGCGCCACACCTGCCCAAAGCCAAGGAAGAAACGCTGATCACCGGTATAGCCATCAATCTTCTTAGCAGCCTTGCCGCCCAGCGACATTTTATAGGCATCATAAGCGATGGTGACGCCGGCCAAGTCAGCGATGTTTTCGCCAAGGGTTAGGTCACCATTGACCTTCTTGCCCGGCAGCGGCTCATAGGCGCCATATTGATCGACCACGCGCTTGGCGAGGGCGTCAAAACGGGTCACATCTTCCTTGGTCCACCAATCGGCTAGGTTCCCGTTCATGT
>JBJTAW010000265.1:0-4372 GCA_046091025.1 Chakrabartia sp.
CACAACGCCATTGGGCAAGAATAGACAGCCGACCAAAGTCATGTCGGCAATTGTCCATTTATCGCCCAAGGAAGCGCCAAAAGACGTGTCTGCAAAGGCGCTGGAGCAGATTACGGCGGCCGCCTTTGGTCAGCGGCGCAAAATGCTGCGGCAAAGCCTGAAAGCTCTTCCCAGAGCGATTGAGGCAATGGAAGAAATTGGCATCACTGGGGAGAGGCGCGCCGAAACCCTAACGGTCGACGAGTTCGTCGATCTCGCCCGCGCCTTTAGTTCGGCTGTTGGTCGCTAGCAGGTAGGGCCGATGGCTTTGGCGCGGCGGCTTCAGCTGCCATCACTGGCTTATCTGAGCCTTTTTCAATTGCGGTCGCAAGGCGTGTCTGTTCAGGACAGGCATTGACGCAGAGCTTTTCGATCCGTGCCAGGTTTTCCTTGGCCCGCGCTAGGGCGCCCTTTTGCACCAACGCTTCACCCTGTCCTGACAGGGCAATCACGTCATTGGGTTCAATCAACAAGGCTTCGCGATACATGCGAATGGCCTTGCCCGACAGGCCTTGCTTCTTTGCCACCGACGCGAGCTCAATATAGGCGGCGCGATTACGCGGATCGACAGCCAGCGCCGATTCCAAAGCGTCCGTCGCCTCTTCAAGCTGGCCCGCCGCCGCATCTTCCATGCCCAATTTGGTCAAAGCCATAGACTGGGGATCAATCTGGTCATCCGCAACGCGCTTCCCATAGCCCACGCTCGATACAGTCGTAAAAGCGAGTGAAAGGGCAATGGCTGGTGCCGCAAAGCGCATGATAGACTCCAATGCGTTGGTCGTTCGCATGACTAACAACTTCTTGTCAGACGCGCGATGAAAAATCCATCGGTTGCGTCATGAAGGGGGGTTAGGACATAGCCTTTACCCGAAATCCGGCCCAAGGGAAGGCCAAGAAGATCGGCCGACCAGCCTGCATGTCGCGCGAGAAAGGTATCAATCTGCCCTGCCCCTTCTCTGGCGAAGAGGGAGCAGACAGCATAGACAAGGCTCCCGCCCGGACGCACCAGCGGCATGGCCGCATCCAGAACCTGAGCCTGCAATTGGGTAAGCCGATCAAGCCGCTCTGGCGTTAAGCGCCAGCGCAATTCAGGGTTACGCCGCCAAGTGCCGCTGCCAGAACACGGCGCATCGACCAGAACAACGTCTGCCACCGCCTCAAGATCTGCCAACGTCTCATGTTCACGCTTGGGATTGAGCAACCGGCTTTCGACCACCGCGCCTGCTCTTTCTGCGCGCTCTGGCAGACGCTGAAGGCGCGTCCGGTCAGTATCGCATGCAATGAGGCGGCCCTGCCCGTCTATGTCTGCTGCCAGAGCAAGCGTCTTGCCACCGGCCCCAGCGCAAAAATCGACAATGGTCATGCCGGGTGCAGCCTTGCAGACCCGTGCAATCAACTGGCTGCCTGGATCCTGAACTTCAACCTTACCGTCTAGATAGGCCGGATGGCTGGCAATATCGAACCCTTCAGCAAAGCGCAGGGCATCTGGAATATGCTGTACTGTCTCCCCACCCAACTCGGCCTGCACAGACGCAATATCTGCCTTGAGCCGATTGACCCGCAGATCAAAGGGCGCGCGGCCAAGCAGGCCCGCCTGTTCGAGTTCATCGACCATCGGCAGAAACTCGGCACGAAGCCAATCTGCGACCAAGGTCGGCTCTGCTTTGGGTTCATCCTCTGTGACCGACGCCGGGCCATAGCCTCCTGCACCAAATTCAGCAGAAATCGTCTCATCCTGCAGGCCAAGCATTGCTGCACGCCCCGATATTGGGGGGGCACCAAAGCCGCGGATGGCGCGATAAACAAGATCGCGAATAGCGCGTTTATCCTTTGATCCGGCATAACGCCGCGCGCGAAACTCCTGCGCGATCACGCTATCGGCCGCTGCCCCATTGGTGCGGGCCGCCAAAAGGATGGCGTCAAGAATTTCAATCGCTGTTTGAACGCGCGCACTTGGTGTCATGGATCAATCCTTGTGCGGGCCTCACGAAATCGTCAGCCGCGCGTCGGGTAGTTAGGGGCTTCGCGCGTAATCGTCACATCATGCACATGGCTTTCGCGCAGACCGGCCCCGGTGATCCGCACAAAGCGCGCACGCTCTTGCAAATCGGGGATCGTCCGCGCGCCCGTATAGCCCATAGCGGCCTTTACGCCGCCGACAAGCTGATGAATCACATCCTTTGCGGGGCCTTTGAAAGCGACTTGGCCTTCAATGCCCTCAGGAACAAGCTTCAACTGATCCTTAATATCTTGCTGGAAATAACGATCGGCTGATCCACGGGCCATGGCCCCGACCGAGCCCATGCCCCGATAAGATTTATACGCGCGGCCTTGATAGAGGAATGTTTCGCCGGGTGCTTCTTCCGTGCCCGCAAGAAGCGAACCGACCATCACACTCGTTGCCCCAGCTGCCAGCGCCTTAGCGACATCCCCCGATGTCCGAAGCCCACCATCACCAATGACGCCAAGGCCCGATTTCTTAGCCTCTGCAGCTGCTTCCATGATGGCCGTCAGTTGCGGCACCCCGACCCCAGCGACAACGCGCGTCGTGCAGATGGATCCCGGCCCAATGACCACTTTCACGCCATCGGCACCTGCGTCAATCAGCGCGCGCGTTGCTTCTGCTGTTGCGACATTGCCGGCAATAATCTGAGCCTTGGGGTACAGCTTTTTCGCGCGCTCCACGGCGGCAGAGACCATCTTGCTATGGCCATGCGCAGTATCGATCACAATCAAGTCACACTCGGCCGCAATCAGCGCCTCGGTGCGTTCAAACCCGGCATCACCCACGGTTGACGCTGCTGCCACGCGAAGCCGCCCTGCCCCATCCTTGGTTGCATCAGGATAGGTGACGGCTTTTTCCATGTCCTTAACCGTGATCAAGCCGACGCAGTGGAACGCATCATCAACCACCAACAGCTTTTCAATGCGACGTGAATGGAACAGGCGCAGGACTTCATTATGATCAACACCGGCCTTCACCGTCACCAGATCTTCATGCGTCATCAATTCCGACACAGGCTGATTGGGGTTTTCGGCAAAACGCACATCGCGATTGGTCAAAATACCGGCCAACCGTCCGTTCGCCTCAACCACCGGGATGCCCGAAATGCGATTGGCGGCCATAATGGCCTTGGCCTCTGCCAGCGTTGCTTTCGGCTCAATGGTAATCGGATTGACAACCATACCCGATTCAAACCGCTTCACCTGCCGCACGGCCTTGCATTGTTCCTCAATCGAAAGATTGCGGTGCAAAACGCCAAGGCCGCCCAATTGCGCCATGACAATCGCCATATCGGCTTCAGTGACGGTATCCATGGCGGAAGAGAGCACGGGAATGTTGAGCGTAATGTCGCGCGTCAATTGCGTCCGCGTATCCGCCTGACTGGGCAGAACATCGGATTCACGCGGCTGAAGCAGCACATCGTCAAAAGTCAGGCCGAGCGGAATATCGATTGCCACAATAAAGTCCCCGTTTGAGTCGTGGCGGCCCATGTAACCAAGCCAAGCGAGCTAGGCTAGGCCCGATTCATCAATGTTTTGCATGATGCAACCGCTCTGCTACCTAACGGCGCAATAGGAGATTGAGATGCCAGCAACCCCCGAATTTGATTTCGGCCTTGGTGAACATGCCGCGATGATCCGCCAAAGCACCCGTCGCTTTGCCGAAGATCGCATTGCCCCCCTGGCCGCACGCATTGATGCGGAAGACTGGTTCCCGCGGGAGATCTGGCCAGAAATGGGGGCCCTTGGGCTGCATGGCATTACGGTGGAGGAAGATTGGGGCGGGCTGGGCCTTGGTTATCTGGAACACACGATTGCTGTTGAGGAAATCAGCCGCGCCTCGGCCTCTATTGGGCTGAGCTATGGGGCGCATTCCAACCTCTGCATCAACCAGCTCCGTCGCTGGGGCAATCCAGAGCAAAAGGCGAAATATCTGCCCAAGCTGATTTCGGGCGACCATGTCGGCAGCCTTGCCATGTCAGAAGCGGGTGCGGGATCGGACGTCGTCTCGATGAAACTGCGCGCCGATAAGGTTGACGGCGGATATCGCCTCAACGGGACAAAATTCTGGATCACCAATTCTGCCTATGCGGACACTTTGTTCGTTTACGCCAAAAGCGCGCCAGACGCGGCCTCAAAGGGGATCACCGCCTTTCTGATTGAAAAGGATATGCCCGGATTTTCCATTGGTCAGAAAATCGACAAAATGGGGATGCGCGGTTCCCCCACGGCAGAGCTGGTTTTCAACGATTGCTTTGTTCCGGATGAAAATGTGGTCGGCCCCGTCCATGGCGGCGTTGGCATTTTAATGTCGGGTCTGGATTATGAA
>JBJTAW010000266.1:0-2531 GCA_046091025.1 Chakrabartia sp.
CTATGTCAATGATCCGTCCCTTCGACGCCTCACCCATTTCCGTGAATTGCTCGCAGGCACGCGCCGTCCGCAGCCCGGAGACCTTGGCAGTCGGCTAGAGGCTTGGATTGAGGGCGGCGAATTTGGGTGGCTGTTCGATAATGCCGACGACCGGATGGACCTGTCTTGCCCGACCCTAGGGTTCGATATGACGGCGCTTTTGGAAACGCCACGCCTGCGCACACCGACCATGATGTATCTCTTCCACCAGATTGAGGAACGTCTGGATGGGCAGCCAACTATGATCTTGATTGATGAAGGCTGGAAAGCGCTGGATGATGAAGTGTTTGCCGCGCGCATCCGGGATTGGCTCAAGACATTGCGCAAACGCAATGCGCTTGTCGGCTTTGCGACACAATCGGCGCGTGATGCCCTTGATAGCCGGATTTCAACGGCGCTTGTCGAACAAACGGCGACGATGATCTTCATGCCCAATGCACGGGCAAGGGCAGAGGATTATTGCGAGGGCTTCGGGCTGACGCTGCATGAGTTGGACCTCATCCGCACGCTGCCCGCGCACAGCCGTTGCTTCCTGATCCGCCAGCCTGATGCCTCAGTCGTTGTGCGGCTTGATTTGTTGATGATGCCAGAGCTTTTGATGGTCCTGTCGGGTCGAGAGAGCATTGTTCGACGGCTAGATGCCATTCGCAGTGAAACTGGCGACGCCCCTTCGGCATGGTTTGAGCGCCTGACCGGGGTCGCCTGGCCGGAAGGCGAGATCCAAAATTATACGCAAGAGGCCGCCGAGTGAGCGGCCAGTGCGCGCCTTTGGTTGAGAATGCGTCGGATGGCGTGTTGGCGGCGTTGCGCGCGGTCGACTGTCTGTCGAATGAGATGACAGCAACGGCCTTTGGCCGGTTATTTGGCGGCCAAGGGGCTTTGCTGCCCGCGCTCACCATTTTGCTCACGCTCTATATTGCCTTTTTCGCCATCTCCCTGCTCACGGGACGAAGCCGGATTGGCATATCTGCCCTGATGCCCCGCTTCATCACGCTTGGTCTGGTTCTGACTTTTGCAACAAGCTGGGTTGCCTATCAAAATGTGGTGTGGGCGATTGCGCTTGGCGCGCCAGATCAGATTGCAGCGATCATCTCTGGGACGCAGGGGTCTGCGACAGAAATCTTTGCATCCAGAATAGATTTGGTGTTCCAACTGGTCACCCAAGCAGCAGATGCCACAAGCGCCGGGCCGGAAGGGGCTGCAAGTGCGGCTGCCGCGGGCAGCTTTACGCCTGGAAATCTCATGTGGCTCGGGGCCTTATTGTTGATGCTGGGGACGATTGGCGTCTTGGTGACAGCAAGGATCGCCTTGGCCATTCTTCTGGCCGTTGGGCCCGTTTTTGTCGTTTTGGCTTTGTTTGGGCCGACCAAAGGCCTGTGTGCCGGGTGGCTGCGCGGGGTGGTGATTATGGCCGTCACGCCGCTGTTTGTCGTCGTCGGCGGAGGGCTGATGCTGGAGCTGCTGATCCCGGTTCTGCGAACGCTCGTGGATGCCGAAGGGATAAATGGCCGTGCCGCCCTCGCTCTCTTTATGATTGCGTCTATTCACATGGCGTTGATGATACTGGTGATCAAAGTGACGGCCGCTATGGTTGCCGCTTGGAATGCCTTTGGCCTTGCAGCACCGCGGGCTGGTGAAGGGTCGAGTGCTACACGCTCACTGCCCTTCAACGATGCAGCCCCCCTTATGTCGTCAGCAGCTACTGGCTCTATGGGCTATAGCAGTCGGCGGATTGCGACCGTCGGGGGGCTGGAGCCAGCTGCCGCGTCCGCCGGAGCGCCGCTAGCGGGGGCCGCCAGTGCGCCTCAGCGGATGATCGTCCAAGCCACAGTTGAAAGTGCATCGCAGCCCAGAGGCGGCCCAGCTGCGCGGGCACGGGGAATTGGGAGCCAGTTCCGCAAGCCCGGCGCGGCCAGAAAAGAGAGATGACCAAAATGACCCGTTCCTTCGCGCTTGGCAGTCTAGCGCTCTTGATGGTGGCGGCAGCCCCCGTCATGGCGCGTGACGCCCGGCTTGTCAGTCGTATGTATGCCAAGGACGATATCGTCCGTGTTGATGCGCAACTTGGCGTGCAGGCCGTTATTGCCTTTGGCGAGGATGAGCAGATTGAAAATGTGGCCATTGGCGATTCCACCAACAGGCAGATCACACCCAATACACGCGCCAACCTCTTATTCGTCAAACCCCTGATTTCCCGTGGCCGGACGAATTTGACGGTGGTGACTGATCGGCACACTTATTTTCTCGATCTTGTTGCCAACCCAGCTGTCGCACCCGTCTATCAGCTGCGCTTTACCTATCCCGAAGCGCCAAAGAAACTCGCTGCAGCCTCCGTCCCTGTGCTGACGCGGGAGGAAAGTGAACTTGCCAGCGGATCCCCCCTGGCACAGCCTGTTGACCCGGCAGATTTAAATTTCGCTTGGAGGAAGACAGGGGCACTCAGCCTGCTTCCGTCAAAAGTCTATGATGATGGAAAATTTGTCTATCTTGCC
>JBJTAW010000267.1:0-6004 GCA_046091025.1 Chakrabartia sp.
TGGCGATCATTACGCCGTTGTGGCGGATCGCATCGCCGCCGAAACAATTTTGGCGGCAGAGCGCATTCCCGACTGGCTCGAATAAGCTGGATTGCTCGGGGGCTTAGCCCCGGCCAATCAGCTTTTGCGCCATTCGATCGGCAACCTTGGCGGGGTGATCACCTGTTGCCGCACTTTCATCCCAAACAGCATTTAGGCGATCTGGAATGCCCGCAATCTTGGCGTCCACAGCGGCCCGATCTGCACCCTCAAGATATTCGAGAGCGACATTGATGATGCCGCCTGCATTGATAACATAATCTGGCGCGTAGAGAATGCCTCGTGCCTGCAACGCCGCGCCATGTTCTGGACGTGCCAGCTGGTTATTCGCGCCACCCGCGACAATAGGGACATTGAGCTGTGGGATGGACTGATCATGTAGAATGGCACCCAGCGCACAGGGGCTGAACACATCCGCCTCAACCTGCATGATGGCATCTGCCGCCACACAATGCGCTCCAAGTTCCGCCGAGAGCGCCTGAGCGCGCGCTGCATCTTGATCCGCCATTGTCAGCCGTGCGCCAGCCGCCGCCAAATGCCGGGCAAGCCCGCCGCCAACGCTGCCAACGCCCTGAATGGCGACATGGACGCCCGCCATATCATCCTTGCGCAGCGCCCGCTGCACTGCGGCCTTCACGCCCAGAAACACGCCCAAAGCCGTCGAAGGCCCCGGATCTCCGCCTGCCCCGCCGGATTTGGGGGGCAAGCCGGATACAAAGCGTGTACCCCGTGAAATGTCGATAATGTCTTGCTGGCTGATGCCCACGTCCTGCGCGGTCACATATTGGCCGGCCAAGCTGTCCACCGACCGTGCAAAGGCCGCGATCAGGTCTGGCGTCTTGGTGCGATTGGCGTCGGCCAGAATGACGGCTTTCCCGCCGCCCATGGCAAGGCCGGCCATCGCATTCTTATAACTCATGCCCCGCGACAGGCGCAGGGCATCGGTGATCGCGGTATCGGGCTCCGGATAATGCCAAAAGCGCGTTCCGCCGCCCGCTGGCCCCAAATGGGTCGAATGGATTGCAATAAGGGCGGTCAGGCCTGCTTTGGGATCCCGGAAAACATGGACAGATTCATGATCGTCAAAATCCGGCAAAGTCCAAAGAGCGGACATCGACAACTCCCGCAAGAAATAAAATTACATCGTCGCGCAATAAACGAAATTTCTGCGATTCGCCACAAAAGCGGCAGACGGATTATATTTTTGGAAATCAGCTAAGAAATGGGGCGACCGACGGGATCCGAACCCGCGACCTCCGGTACCACAAACCGGCGCTCTAACCGACTGAGCTACGGTCGCCACATACTTGCGAGAGCGGCCCTCTAAGCGACTACGCGATCGAGCGCAAGTGCGTTGCAATCCTGCGGTGAAGCGGGCATGCATCGCCTACGCGTATCATCTGTATTCTTCTTTTGCCCGTCCTTTTGTCAGGATGCATTGCCAGCGTTGCAGCAGATGTCGTCACCGCCCCAATTAAAGTTGCGGGCAAGGTGATTGATGCCACGACGACAAGTCAGGCTGAGGCGGATCAGAAGCGCGGCCGTGAGGCGCGCAAGGCAGAGAAAAAGGCCCGCAAAGAAGCGAAGAGGAAGAATTAATGGCACTGTCCGCCCAAATCACCGAACAAGGCGCGCCAGACGTCATCCAATGGGTTGAAAAGGATCTTCCTGCGCCCGGCCCTGGCGAAGTCCGAATGCGCAACACCGCCCTCGGCCTGAACTTCATCGACATTTACCCCCGCAGTGGCGTTTACCCGCTGCCCATGCCCAATGGCCTTGGTGTTGAAGCAGCAGGCGTGATTGAAGCTGTCGGCGACGGCGTGACAGGGTTTAAGCCCGGGGATCGCGTGTGCACCTTTGGCCCAATGCTTGGCGCCTATGCCACCGAACGCAATCTTCCTGCAGCGATGCTGTTCCAAACCCCAGAAGATGTTTCGGATGAGATGGCAGCGGCCCTTCTGCTCAAAGGCTGCACGGCGGAATTTCTTGTTGAACGTTGCGCCTTCGTGCAGCCAGGCTGGCCCGTCCTTGTCCATGCAGCGGCGGGCGGTGTTGGCCAAATCCTCGTTCAATGGCTCAAGCATGTGGGGGCCTATGTCATCGGCACCGTCAGCACCGAGGACAAAGCGCGCATCGCCAAAGCCGCGGGGGCGGATGAGGTTCTGCTCTCAACGCAGGACGATGTGGCCAGCCGCTGCCGTGACTTAACCAACGGCTTGGGCGTGAAAGTGGTGTTTGACGGCGTGGGGCAGGACAGTTGGGCAGGCTCGCTTAAGGCAACGGCGCGGCGCGGTCTGGTGATCAGCTATGGCAATGCCAGCGGCCCGGTGACCGGCGTTGATTTGCGCAGCGTCGCCAGTGCCGGATCGCTCTTCATCACGCGGCCGACCTTATTTGATTATTATGCCGATCCGGCAGAGCGTGCGGCGGGTGCGGCCCGGATGTTCGACCTTGTGCGTCAAGGCATCATCAAAGCGGACATCCGCCAACGCTATCCCCTGATGCAAGCGGCGCAGGCCCATCGCGATCTGGACGCGCGCAAAACATCAGGATCAACCATCTTATTGCCCTAAAGCACCAATCAGGCCTGGCAGCTTTTCTAAATCCTTTCCGTCCGCTAGGCGCACACCCAATGTCTCTTTCGCCCTCCCCTCGGTCGATAGGCCCCGGCCGCACCGAATTTGTGATCCTCACTTCCGGGATCATGATGATTGTCGCCTTTGCCATTGATTCCATGCTGCCCGCTTTGCCTGCGATCGGGCAATCGCTTGGCGTGCCCGATACGGCGCAACGGCCGCTGGTCATTGCCGCTTTCTTGGCCGGCTTTGCCGTGGGTCAATTGTTCTCGGGCACCTTGTCCGACCGTTATGGGCGACGCGTGCTGATGCTCTGGGCCTTATTTGGCTTTGCAGTCGTCAGCCTGATTGCGGCCCTCGCCCCCAGCTTTGACTCGCTTCTGCTGGCGCGTGCGGCGCAAGGCGTTTTTGCCGCTGGCGCGCGCGTTGTCGTCACATCAACGGTGCGCGATCGGTTTGAGGGGCGCGATATGGCGCAGGTCCTCAGCCTTGCGAGCATGATCTTCATGGCAGCCCCCATCTTGGCTCCAGCAATGGGGCAAAGCGTATTGCTATTCGGGTCTTGGCGTTGGATCTTTGCGGTTCTTGCCTTGATTGGCATATTCATGTGGGCTTGGGTGCTGATGCGCCTGCCTGAAACATTGGCCCCCGCAAATAGGCGCACCATAGAGGTAAAGACGATTATTGCCGCGGCCCGGATCGTCCTCTCGGATCGCCTGTCGGTGGGTTATTGCATCGCTAACGCCATGCTTTCTTGTGCTTTATATGGCTTTCTCATGTCAGTTCAGCAGATTTTTGAAACCACCTTTGGGCGGCCAGATTTGCTGCCCCTTGGCTTTGCCCTGATGGCATCCGGCATGGCTGTCGCAGCTTTGACCAACGCTGCCATCGTCAAGCGGCTCGGCATGCGCCTTATTGGGCATGGTGCGCTCTTCTTCTTCACCTTGGTGGCTGGCATTCACCTGTGCCTGTCACTGGCCGGTTATGAATCGCTTGCCGTCTTCATCGCCTTGCAGATGTTGATGATGATGGGCTTTTCCTTCGTGGCGGGGAATTTTGGCGCAATGGCGATGGAGAATATGGGCAGCGTTGCGGGCACGGCAAGTTCGCTTCAAGGATCAGTCTCCACATTGCTGGGTACGGTTTGCGGCACATTGATCGGCCAATCCTTCGATGGCACGACAGCGCCGCTCTACGCGGGGTTTACCGCAGCCGGGCTCGTCGCCCTGATTGCGGTTTTCATCACGGAAAAAGGGCAGTTTTTTGTAGCGCGCCACGCGCCGCGGCAAGCGGGGACATGACATGGCCTATTGGCTTTTGAAATCAGAACCATTCAAATATAGCTGGGATCAGATGATGAAGGACGGGCGCACCCATTGGGATGGCGTGCGCAACCATCAGGCCGCCGCCAATCTCAAGGCGATGCAGGTCGGCGACCGGGCTTTTTTCTATCATAGCAATGAAGGCAAAGAAATTGTCGGCGTGGTGGAGATCGTCCGCACTGCTTATCCAGACCCAAGCGATGAAGCTGGCCGTTTCGTGATGGTTGACGTTGCGCCCATCTACCCGGTCAAACGACCGATTACTCTAGCCGAGATGAAGGCAGACTCAAGCCTTGCCGATTTGGCGCTCATCCGCCAGTCGCGCCTGTCCGTTGTCCCGGTCAGCGACGCGCACTGGCAGATTATCGCGGAGCAAGCCGGGCTTTAGCCCTCCAGCAGGGCGGCAGCTTCCAACAAGCGATTGCCATGGTCGGTTTCTTCCCGGCCATTGGCGCGCAGCAATTCTGCAGCTGCTGGATGGTCAATATGTGCGGCCCAGCTTTCATAAAGCTTGTCGCCCGCAAATTCGCTTTCCGCTGTTTTGCGCAACCCTTCCGGCGTTAGCGCGGCAACTGGGATATGGCCGGTGAGATAGGGATTGTCCGCAGCATCGGGGGCTGGAAACTCCTCCCCCGTCAAAAGCTTCACCACTTCGGCGGCACGGCGGGCGTGCTTCATCTCTTCATGGCCATTTTCAATGAGAAGCGCTTTTACGCGCGAGTCGGTCGCCCCTTCAGCGCTTTTCTCATACAGTGTCTGTCCAGCCGCCTCGACGAGGACCATGACCTTGAGATCGGTAATCGTCGGTGCCGTCACACTATTGATACGGGCAAAAGCCTCGCCCAGCGTCTTTGGGGCGTCATCGGGCAAGTTAATCATCATGGCGAAGGCTCCTCATCCTCTTGTCTCTTGGCGCTCCTTGTCCAGCAGCCAGGTCTTGCGGTCAAGGCCATAGGCATAGCCCGCCAGCGCCCCACTGCTTCGGACGAGACGATGGCAGGGTATGAGAACGGCAATCGGGTTGTCCCCATTGGCAGCACCCACCGCCCTGATGGCCTTCGGATGGCCAATGGCCGCGGCTATGGACAAATAACTGCGCGTCTCCCCGCCGGGAATGCGACACACCTCTGCCCAGACCTTGTGCTGAAACTCTGTCCCTTGCGGGTCGAGTGGAAGATCATGCGGCAAATGCGGCTGCGCAATCGCATCAACGACGCGATCGACAAATTGGCCCGCCCATGGCCCAACTTCAAGCCGCTCGCATGTTGGGAAAGCCTTGATGAGCCGTGCCGTGTCCGCAGCAATGGACAAATGACAAATGCCCCGCGCAGTTGCAGCAAGGACAATCGGCCCAATCGCCGTATCTCCCCTAACCCAATGGATCACCTGCGCCTCAGCCGCCACAGGCTTTGAACAGGCCCAAGGTGCGCTCTCGCGCCGCATCGGCGCTGGCCTCGTGATAATCCTTGCGCCTGTCCGAATTAAACCCGTGATTGGCATCATAGACAAATATCTGCGCCGTCGGGTGGGCCCGCTCGATCAACTTTTCCACGCCCTCCATGGGAATACCGGCATCGAACCGGCCAAAATGGGCGATGGTCGCACATTGAGGTGCCTCGTCGGCGAAAAGGGTGGGCACCATGCTGCCATAATAGCTGCTGGCGGCCGAGAGGTCTGGGCTGATCTGTGCCAAGCGCCAAGCAACCGACCCGCCATAGCAATAGCCCGTGATGAACGCCGGCCCCTTGTCCTTCAACGCATCGATACAGGTCTGAGCATCGGCAAGGCTCTGATCAAAGGGATGAAGCTGGCGCGCCAATTCAACGGCGCGCTCAAAGGCGGGGCCAGAATAATCCGCCTCAAACCCCGGATGCTCGCGATCAAACAGAGCCGGGGACAAGACTTCATATCCATCGGCGGCATATTCATCGCACAAATCGCGAATATGATCGGTCACGCCAAAAATTTCCTGAACCAGAACGAGCCCGCCCCGGCGCGACTGTTCTGCTGCAACATGATAGACGGCAACATCAGCGCCATCTGACATCTTCATCCGAATCATTTCAC
>JBJTAW010000268.1:0-2717 GCA_046091025.1 Chakrabartia sp.
CGGCTGAAACTCGCGACGGAACAATCGCTGTCCGCTCAAGAGAGAAGCGCAGATGTTGAAGAGGCGTAATCGGCTGAGGTCCTTGCTCAGGGGCAAGCCATCGCTGAGCTTCGCAAGACCCTGTCGAATGATTTCCCGACTTATGCGTCGGCGATTGAGACGAAAGAGTTGACCACAGACGCCTTGCGCAGTCGGCTGGGTGCCGATGAGGGGATGTTGGTCTATCTTATCGGCCGAACGCAGTCATTTGTGCAGCTTGTGACGCACAAAAAGAGTGTCATTGCGCCCGTTCCTGTAGGCCATGAGTCATTGACTGAGCTGGTTGCTCAGTTGCGTCGAGGATTGGAAATTCAGGGATCATCGGTCAATGATTTTGATCTTGATGCAGCACATCGACTTTATCGCGATCTGTTTTCGGGGCTGGCTGACGAACTCTCTGATCTGAAACGCCTTGTTATCGTTCCATCCGGTCCATTGGCAAATCTTCCATTTGGGCTGTTGGTAACAAGGCCTCCAGAAGCCCGGCGTTATGAAACGGCGAGATGGTTGGTCAACGATTTTGACATTTCCTACAGCCCAACACTTCGGTCCTTTGTTGATTTGCGATCAACGCGCGTGGTCGGGCGTCACCCTCGCAAGATGTTGGCCTTCGGTGACCCGGTTTTGGCGCCTCCTCGCGGGCGGGCGTCTCAAAAGGCGGCATTTGCTGGTATAGATGGGCGATGCTTATCGGATGATGTCATCCCACCAGAGCTTTTACGCTCGCTGGCCTCTCTTCCGGATACGGGTCAAGAAAGTGCCCGCGTGGCGCAGGCGGTCGGTGCTGGCAAAGGCGACATTTTGCTCGGTCGTCAGGCCACAGAAGCGTCTTTGCGGGCTCGTAGATTGGCTGATTACCGCATTCTCTACTTTGCAACCCACGGCTTGCTGCCGGGTGAACTTCGGTGTCAGGCACAGCCGGGCGTGGTGCTTACGCCCCCAGTAGAGCCGGCCAAATCGCGGAACTTTGATGGCTTATTTGATGCCAGCGAAATTGCGGAAATGTCTATTCCTGTAGATCTTGTGGTGCTGTCTGCTTGCAATACTGCGGCATCCGGCAAGGCCAATGGCGGGGACTCCCTGTCTGGTCTTGCTGCATCGTTCTTCCGCGCGGGGTCGCGCAGTTTGTTGGTCAGCCACTGGCAAGTCCCATCTGCGGCGACCAGTGCTTTAATCTCGGCGACATTTAGTATCATGGCCAAGTCGCCAGAAATGTCTGTTGACGCTGCCTTAAGAGCCGCGCAGCGGCGCATGATGAAGGAAGCAGGGGCTGCTCATCCGTTTTTCTGGGCTGCCTTTGTAGTCATGGGTGACGGCGCGACCAAGCCGCTCGAAGTGGAGCAGCGTTGGTGAAGGGGCTTGCAAAACTTACTATCGTCATCGGCAGCGCATTGGCCGCAGCCCCAATTTTGGCGGCACCCATGACAGTTGTTGAGGCTCGTGGCGCTGGGCTTCGTCCTGGTATGCGTGTCGAAAGCACATCTCGAATTCAGTTGAAAGACGGGGAGCGTGTGACGCTGATCGGTGCAGATGGACGCGCCGTAACCTTACGCGGGGTCTATGCAGGTGCCGTTTCCAAATCAGGGGGATCAACGCAAAATCCGCGCGCTGCGCTTGCCGCATTGATATCCACCCGTAATGACCGGGCAAGTCAGGTCGGGGCTGTGCGCGCTGGTGCCAATGCGGCGCCCCTTCCAGATCCTTGGCTCATCGATATTTCCAGACCGGGTGCCCGTTGCATTCGTGCGGGGCAACGTCCGACCTGGTGGCGGCCAGATGCATCCGCAGAAAGTTTGTTCACTGTCTATCCGCTTGATCGGTCTTGGCGCGCAGACTTTGTTTGGCAATCAGGCCAAGCCGAAATGGCTGCGCCTGATCTGGCCAAGCTGGATGGGGTGAAGACATTCCTTATCCATGTCCCGGGGCAGGACAATGCGATTAGCATCAATACGATCCCTGCCGATGTGACAGACCCTCTCGTCCTCAGTTCTTGGATGTTAGAAAAGGCCTGCGTGCAGCAAGCAGACGCCTATTTCCGGCAGATTCAGTCAGACCTGGACACCAAAAAGGCAGAGCCGGAAACGGCCACGCTCCAGCCCAGTGACGATGCCGCCGATGTTGATCAGACCGACGATGCCGTAGGGAGCAACAAATGAGCAAAGCCCAAAAGCAGGCGGTATCTGCCCTTCTGATCGCAATCTTCGCCGCCGTCATGGCGGTGTGCGCTGTTCGGTATTTAGCGCCGCTCACCAATCTTGAAAACAAGGTTGCAGATATTCGCGTTGCGGCGATGCAGCGGCCAATGCCAGCTTCAGATGATGTGGTCGTTGTGGCCGTTAATGAAGAGACCTTAGCCGCCTTTCCCTATCGGTCCCCAGTTGATCGCGGCTTCCTTGCCGATTTGATCACACAATTGTCGGCTAAGGGTGCAAAAGTCATTGGGGTCGATATCATCGTCGACCAGCCAACAGAGCCCGAGAAGGACGTGCAGCTCAAACAGGTTTTGGACACGATATCAACGCCGCTGTTCATGAGCTACACCTCGGCACCCAATGTCGTGAATGAGGAACAGCTGGCGTATCTCAACGCTTTTGTCCGCCCCGATCAGCGCGCCGAAGCAAATTTACTGTCTGATCCCTTTGACGGCCTTGTACGCCGGATCAACCCCGGTGGAGAAA
>JBJTAW010000269.1:0-6562 GCA_046091025.1 Chakrabartia sp.
CGCAGGGGCAGCGCGCGTGGACGGCCGCTGTGTCCGGGGCGATGTGGTGGATAGTGTCGCGGCAGATGGACAGCCCATTGCCCGTGGCCTTGCAGAATATGACGCAGAAGACGCCAGCCGGATTTGCGGCAAGCGCAGCGATGTTCTGGCCGATGTACTCGGCTATGCGCCACGCGCAGCACTCGTGCATCGCGATCATTTGGTCATGCTATGAGCGAGCGGACGCTTGCCGTAACGGGCGCGACCGGCTTTGTTGGCGCAACGCTTTTGAAGGCGGCTCTGGCATCGGGATATAAGGTCCGCGCACTCACCCGGCGACCACAACCCGCCATTGCAGGCGTTGATTGGGTTGAAGGGGCGCTGGATCGACCCGAGAGCCTGGATCTTTTAGTGCAGGGTGCTGACGCCGTCATCCATGTGGCCGGGGTGGTCAATGCACCCGACCCATCAGGGTTTGAGCGCGGCAATATTCAGGGCACGCAGGCCATAATCGACGCGGCAGCAGCAGCGGGCATTGCCCGCTTTGTCCATGTCTCCTCACTGGCGGCGCGCGAACCCAACCTGTCCGTCTATGGCTGGTCAAAGGCCGAGGCAGAACGCGTCGTTGCCGCCGGCGGCTTAGATTGGGTGATGGTGCGCCCGCCTTGGGTTTATGGCCCGGGGGATATGGATACGCTCGATATGTTCCGCATGGCGCGAACGGGCGTGGTGATGGTGCCCCCAAATGGCCATGTCTCGGTCATCCATGTCGGCGATCTGGCCCGGCTTCTGATGGCCTTAACGACACCGGGTATGGCGCAGGAGCAGATACTGGAAGCCGATGATGGCCACCCCGGCGGCTGGACCAACAAAAGCTTTGCAAAAGCCATTGCTCAATCTGTCGGCCGCAGCGGCCTCATCCTTGCAACACCGCGTCCGATGCTCCGCATCGGCGCTTGGGCGGATCGCTTACTTCGCGGCGACAAGGCGAAGCTCACCGCCGATCGTGTGCGCTATTTCTGCCATCCAGATTGGCGGGTGGACCCCAATCTGCGGCCCGACCCCAGCCTTTGGCAGCCGCAGGTTGAAACCCACCAGGGCCTTACAGATACCGCCGCCAGCTATCGCGCGGCGGGCCTGCTCTAAACCAACTCCCCCGTCAG
The DNA here is from genome assembly GCA_046091025.1 of Chakrabartia sp. GTDB lineage: Bacteria > Pseudomonadota > Alphaproteobacteria > Sphingomonadales > Sphingomonadaceae > Aquisediminimonas. Next base: position 1,143 of record JBJTAW010000269.1, read on the forward strand.
CATGACGGGCAGCTGGCCACTTTCGCCACGCGCTTCGGCCATGAACATATCCTTGAGCGGTTTGGCCCGCTGCACCGCACCTAGGCCAAGGCGTCGAATGGCCAATGCCGTGCGCCCGGGGACGCCAAACAGGCGCACCAGACTATCACAGGCAAAAGTCACGGCCATCACATCCGCACTGCGCCAGCGTTGATAGCGGGCGAGCAATTGCGCATCGCCAAGGTCCAGCCCCAACCGCGCACCATCGACAAGGACTTCCACCAAGGCCGCCACATCGCGCAGGCCAAGATTAAAGCCTTGACCCGCAATGGGGTGAATGCCGTGGCCCGCATCCCCAACCAGCGCCAGTCTTTTGTCCGTCATCGTCGCTGTATGGCGAAATTGAAGTGGATAGAGCGCGCGCGGCGCTGCAAGCTGAAGATCGCCCAAAACATTGGCGATGGCTTTCGACACTTCTGCCAAAAATGCCCGTTCCCCCAATTTGACCGTCGCCTTGGCGGCCGCTTCGGGGAGCGACCAAACAAGGGCAGAGCGTGTACCGGGGTTCATCGGCAACAGCGCCACGGGGCCGCCGGGATAAAAAATCTGGTGCGCGGTGTCGCCATGCGGCTGGCTGTGATCCAGGGCCGTGACAATGCTCATCGACGCATAATCCCATGCCGCCACAGAGATGCCGGCCTCTGCACGGGTGGAAGAATGCCGCCCTTCGCACACCAGCAAAAGGGGCGCGTGATGCACGCTGCCATCGTCCAGCACTGCGGTGACGCCATGATCGCCCCGGTCAACACTCACGGCGCGCGTGCCGAATTTGCTTGTGACATGGGTGGCTTTTTGAATGGAGGCCCATAGCTCTCGCCGCAGCACGCGATTTTCCAGCATCCGGCCGAGCGGAAGGTCCTCCCCTTGCGCCTCAAAATCGAGCGGTCCGCCCTGCGCGCCATCGCGCACTTCAATCCGGCGAATGGGCCGCGCGTCATCCACCATGTTCGGGCCAATGCCCATCGCATCAAACAGCTTCCAGCTGCTCGACGAAATTGCCGTGACCCGGCCATCAAATTCGGTGGTCAATGTGCTGCTGGGATCAACCGGATCAATAACAACAGACCGCATGCCATGCAGATCAAGCGCAATTGCCGTGGCCTGCCCAATGAGGCCGCCGCCGAGGATGATAACGTCATGTGTGTTCATGGATTTTCCATACGTCTGAACCTGCCTTTGAGACAAGCCATACACCCGTACACTTGACCTAGAGTCAGCGGGTGGCGCATGAGGCGCAGGTGTAGGTTCAGCGCACGCAAGAAAAGGAAGTGCGGCATGGCATCCCGAGCGCCCGAATGGCGGGAATCGATCAAACGCGTTGCAATCCGCAGCGGCACCATGTTGGGGTCAATCGCGCTTGTCCTGAGCGCGGTGATGCTGACGCTCGTCCTGATCAGCTACAGCCCAAGCGACCCGGCGATGAACACAGCCGCTGGTGGCCCCATTCAGAATATTCTGGGCGCAGCAGGCGCATGGACTGCGGATATATTGCTCTGGACTATGGGGCCCGCCATTGCCCTTCTCATCCCACAAATGCTCATCCACGCCCGCCGTTTATGGGTCAAGGATCCCGTCACCGGCTGGAAAAAGCGGACAGCGATCAGCCTCGCCGCCATTGCCCTTGCCGATACGGGCCTTGCCCTGATCTGGCCGGGCGCAATTGAGGAATTTCCAGGGGGGAGCGGTGGCGCAATCGGCATGGCGACAGGCGGCGTGATCACTGGGCTGATGGGCTTTGCCCCAAGCGCCGATTGGCTTTTCTGGGTGCGCTGGACATTGGTTGCCCTCGCCATTCCCCTGTCCATCTATGTCTGGTTCCGGAGCCTCAACCTGAGCGCGGCGGAAAAATCATGGTTGCTGCGTCGCAAAGATGGCGTGCAGACGCCTGTCCGTCCCCGCAATGTGCCAGACCTACCCTTTGATATAGACGACGACGCAGGGGAGGCTTCAGACACGCTGCGCCGCACACCGGAGCCGCGCACGCCCCCTGTCATTGATGAATCGCGCAAGAAAACCATTATTGTGGACAAGCCAACGCCCGCCGCTCCCAAGGCGGATAAGAACAAGGAGCAGGCATACCTGCCCTTGGGGGATGGCTATACCCTGCCTTCGCTTGATTTGCTCGCCCCAGCGCCCCCCTCATCGGGGGATAAGCTCGACAAGGCCGCATTGGAGCGCAACGCCCGATTGCTCGAAACGGTGCTCGATGACTTTCACGTCAAGGGCCAGATTGTTGAGGTGCGGCCCGGCCCAGTTGTCACCATGTATGAATTGGAACCGGCATCCGGCATCAAGGCCAGCCGCGTGATCCAGCTGGCCGATGATATTGCGCGCAACATGTCTGCCCTGTCGGCCCGCGTGGCGACCATCCCCGGCCGTACCGTGATTGGCATCGAACTGCCCAATCAAAAGCGGGAAAGCGTCGTCCTGCATGAACTGATCGCCAGCCAGAGCTTTAATGAGCAAAGCGGGCAGCTTCCCATTGTTCTGGGGAAGAATATCGCGGGCGACCCGGTGATTGCCGACTTAGCCCCCATGCCGCATCTGCTTGTTGCAGGGACCACGGGATCGGGCAAATCCGTTGGGCTCAACGCGATGATCGTGTCGCTGCTCTATCGCCTGACGCCCGATCAGTGCCGCATGATCATGATCGATCCCAAAATGCTCGAACTGAGCGTTTATGATGACATCCCTCATTTGCTCTCCCCCGTGGTGACGGAGCCTGCCAAGGCCATCCGTGCGCTCAAATGGGCCGTGGAGCAGATGGAAGACCGCTATCGCATGATGGCGTCTGTCGGGGTGCGCAGCCTTGCCAGCTTTAACGAAAAGGTGCGCTCTGCTCAGGCCAAGGGCGCTTTCCTCGGTCGCCGCGTTCAGACAGGATATGATTCGACATCTGGACAGCCGATTTATGAAGAAGAGCTGCTGGATTATCAGCCGCTGCCGCAGATTGTGGTGATCGTCGATGAGCTGGCCGATTTGATGATGACGGCGGGCAAGGAAGTCGAATTCCTGATTCAGCGTCTGGCGCAAAAGGCCCGCGCCGCGGGTATCCACCTCATCATGGCGACGCAGCGCCCCTCGGTTGACGTCATCACCGGCGTCATTAAGGCGAACCTGCCCACGCGCATCAGCTTTGCCGTGACGTCGAAAATCGACTCCCGCACTATTTTGGGGGAACAGGGTGCCGAACAGCTGCTGGGCAAGGGCGACATGCTCTATATGCCGGGCGGCAAGCAAATTGCCCGTGTGCACGGCCCCTTTGTCTCTGACGAAGAAGTGCGCGCCGTTGCCGATCATTGGCGCGGACAGGGTCATCCCGATTATATCCAGGCCGTCACCGAAGAACCAGAAGAAGGCGGCTGGGATATAGACGGTGCCCCAACGGGCGAAGATTCCGCCGAAGACCAGATGTATCGCCGCGCGCTTCAGGTCGTGGTGGAAAGCCAAAAGGCCTCCACCAGCTATATCCAGCGCCAGTTGCGCATCGGCTATAATTCAGCAGCGCGCCTGATTGAACGGATGGAGACGGAGGGCAAGGTAAGCCGTCCCGATCATGTCGGCCGCCGTGAGGTTTTGATGGATACAGACGGCCACGCAATCTGACGCAGTTCAGCGCGCGTTCAAGCAAGAGGGGCAAAAGCAACCGCCCATGAGTTGAAACGGAATTTATGACGCGATCTCTCCCCCTGATGGCCGCTCCCCTCTTTGCCCTTGTCGCCGCCGCACCCGCGGCTGCGTCGCTGGCGGATGTGCAGGCCCATTTAAATTCTGTGTCCTCCATGACGGCGGGCTTCACCCAAACCGATCGCTCGGGAAAGACCGTCTCGGGAACGCTCAGCCTGAAACGGCCCGGCAAAATCCGTTTTGAATATCAAAAGGATGTGCCGCTTCTCATCGTCGGCGATGGCAAGGCGCTGACCTTTATCGATTATTCGGTGCGTCAGGTTCAGCGCTGGCCCATTGGCAATACGCCGCTGGCGGTGCTGCTCAATCCCAGTCGCGATCTGACACGCATCGCCAAAATCCTGCCCAGCACCCGGCCACGCGTTGTGCTGGTGGAAGCACGGGACCCGCGCCATCCCGAATATGGGGTCATCACCCTTGCGTTTACGCGCGAGGCATCAGCCCCGGCTGGCCTCATGCTGGAGGGGTGGACTGCGCTGGATTCCCAAAACAACCGAACAATAATTCGCCTCAGCAATCAGCGATTCAATGTCGATATTTCCGACAAAACGTTCTCCTGGCGCGACCCGCGACCAAAAGGACCTCGTAACTGACCTGTTATTCATCTTGGCGACAGGATGACTGATTTATTTAGGCCTAGCTTTCGCGGAGGACAGAGCGGGACTCCCCCCCTTGTCGCCCGTTCCGCCCCGCGGCAAGCCAGCGTGACGAACGCATCTTTGGCCCCCGCTCCTCGCCCCCGGAGCGGGGGCCATTCGTTTTTCAGTCAGATTTGGCGCGCCAAAATGGCCAAGCAATCCCGCCCCAATTGCTTGGATCGTTGCGGCGACCAAGCCCGTTCCGAGTCAGCATTGCTGTCATGATCCTTAAAGGGCATTTCCAGCGTCATTGAGACACAGCCCAAATGCGCAAAGCGATTGGCGAGCTGATTGGTCGACATGGTGAGATTGGCCTTACCGGGCGCGGATTTGGGATAGCCCAAGACAGTCTGAAAATCGGGCGTTAACTCGGCCAGCGCCTCACGATAGGCATAGAATCGCGTCCCCTGATCGTCCGTCCAATTCGGAATGCCTTCAAAGCCCGCAATGAAATTGGCGGGAATCGCTTCATCCCCCTGAACATCCATGGCCCAATGCACGCCTGTGCGATCCATTTCGTAACGCACACACAAAACCTCTGGGCTTTTCTCCAGAGAGGGTGTCGCCCATTCCCGGTTCAGGTTCACACCCGCGGCGTTGGTCCGCAAATGCCCGCGCGCGGACCCATCGGGGTTCATATTGGGCACGATATGCAGCGTGCAGCGGTCGCGCAGGTCGCGCGCAACGGGGTCGGCAGGATCAATCAGCCGCTCCAGCGCGCCCTCCATCCACCATTCGGCCATCGTCTCCCCCGGATGCTGACGAGCGTAGAGCCAGACTTGAATGGGGCCATTGCCCATGCGCAGCATATCCATCGGGCGGCCATCCAGCGTTTGGCCCAGCGCCTGTGCCGAAACACCGGGGGCTGCCGCAATCCGCTGCACCAGGTCATGATGGCGTTCCATGGAATAGGGCGCGAAATAGGCAAACCAAACAAGGTCTGAGGCGGGCGTATATCGAATTGTGAGAACGCCATCGGCATATCTGGTCTCTGCACAGCGCCAATCCGTGCGATCTTCAGACACGCGGGCGCGGTACGCAGGCCAGCCGCCCGGA
>JBJTAW010000270.1:0-2761 GCA_046091025.1 Chakrabartia sp.
GTGTTGGAAAATGTTGTTATCGATCCCATCACGCGCCAACTCGACCTGGATGATAACAGCTTGGCTGAAAACAGCCGTGGGTCCTATCCGATTGATTTCATTCCGAACGCCTCGGCTGAAAATATGGGCCCGGTGCCAAAGAATATCATCATGCTGACGGCGGATGCCTATGGCGTCCTGCCCCCCATAGCGAAGCTGACGCCGGATCAGGCCATGTATCACTTCCTGTCTGGCTACACGGCGCGTGTCGCTGGCACGGAAATAGGCGTGACAGAGCCAGAGGCGACGTTTTCGACCTGCTTCGGTGCGCCCTTCATGCCGCGACACCCGTCGGTCTATGGCAATCTTTTGAAGGAACGCATTGCGAAGGGCAGCGTGACGTGCTGGCTGGTCAATACCGGCTGGACGGGCGGAAAAGCGACGATGCCAGGCGTCAACCGTATGCCGATTAAGGCGACGCGCGCTCTGCTCAATGCCGCGCTCGGCGGCAGCCTGAACTCGGCTGAGTTCCGCAAAGACCCGAATTTTGGTTTTGATGTGCCCGTGTCCGTCCCAGGTGTGGACAGCAAATTGCTAGACCCACGCAAGGCTTGGGAAGACGCGGAGCAATATGATCAGACGGCTCGGACGTTAGTGCAGCAGTTCATCGATAATTTTGCTCAATTTGAGGATCATGTCGATAAGGGTGTTCGTCAGGCTGCGCCTAAAGCAGCCTGAGTGCGCAGGAAGGTTTGGACCATGACTTTGGACACCTTCCTTGCCCCACGTTCTGCGCTCTATATGCCGGCATCCAATGCGCGGGCGATTGAAAAGGCGCGTTCTCTGCCCGCGGATATGATCATTCTCGATCTAGAGGATGCCGTAAAGCCGGGGATGAAGGACGAAGCGCGGCTTGCCGCAGTCGACGCCATGGCAGAAGGCTTTGGAAGCCGCTTGACGGCTATCCGCGTCAATGCTGCGGAAACGCTCTGGCACAAGGCAGATCTTATGGCTGTTCGAGAGGCCAGATGCGACTTTGTGGTCCTGCCCAAGGTCGAGGATGCCGTCATCGCCCAGCATGTGGCAGAACAGGTGCGAAAGCCTTTGCTCGCGATGATCGAGACCCCTCGAGGTGTTTTGCATGCTGCAGAGATCGCAGAGTCAGAAGAGGTGGCTGGTTTCCTTGTTGGCGCAAATGATCTTGCGAATATGCTTCGCCTGCCGCCCTCCAGTGGTAGGCATGCGCTGGCTATGGCGCTGCAAACAATTCTTCTGGCTGGGCGTGCCGCCGGTATTTGGGTCTTGGATTCGGTTTTCAATGATTTGAATGACTCCGACGGCTTAGATGCGGAATGCCGGGACGGGCGCGCCTTGGGCTTTGATGGGAAAAGCCTGATCCACCCAAATCAAATAGAAATCGCGAACGCCGCCTTCATGCCGAGCGAGAGCGAAATAGAGGATGCCAAAGCTCTTCTGGCCGCGGCTTCAGGCGGTGCCGAGCGGTTTAGAGATCGCATGGTCGAAACCATGCATGTCGACATGGCAAAGCGCGTGTTGCAACGCGCCGGCCTGTCTATCTAGACTGAAGGCAGGCGCGTCAGGTGCAGATTATTTCTGTGCGAGAAGCCAAGTCACAAGTTCTTTGCGTTTGGCTTCATCCCTGATCCCACTGAACGACATTTTATTGCCGGGAACGAGCGCGCGAGGGTTTTCAAGCCATTTGTTGAGACTTTCTTCATCCCAGACAATGCCAGACGCCTTCAGCGCGGGTGAGAATTGATAACCAGCCAGTTCCCCGGCCTTGGTGCCAGCAACGCCCCAAAGATTGGGCCCAAGCCCATTTGGCCCACCCTTGGCAACCGCGTGGCAGGCCGCACATTGGGCAAAGCCATCGGGCCGTGCGCCAGCAAAGCTGGTCTGCACAGGTGCGCTGCTTTCTGTCGTGCTGCTCTCTTCTGAGCCTTCTCTCGAGGATGGAGACCCGCAGGCGGTGAGCAATAAAAGGCCTGCCAAAGCAACAAATGTTTTCATGCGTCGATCACCTCTTCATCTATCCGGGATGCATTTTCTTGAATGAAGCGGAAGCGGTGTTCCGGGTTCTTGCCCATTAATCTGACAACCAGATCGCGAACGCCGGCACGCTCTTCATATTCTTGTGGAAGGGTGACACGGATCAGCGACCGTGTCTTAGGATCCATCGTCGTTTCCTTCAACTGGCCCGGGTTCATTTCCCCCAAGCCTTTGAAGCGCGAGACGTCTACCTTTTTGCCCTTAAACTCATTCGCTTCAATCTGCGCGCGATGGGCGTCATCGCGGGCGTAGAGCGATTTCGCCCCAACGGTCAGGCGATAGAGTGGGGGCTGGGCAATGTAGAGGTGCCCGCGACGGACAATATCTGGCATTTCCTGAAAGAAGAATGTCATCAACAGCGTTGCGATATGGGCACCATCGACATCCGCGTCGGTCATGATGATGATGCGTTCATAGCGCAAAACATCTGGGTTGCAGTCTTTGCGCATGCCGCAGCCCATCGCGAGCGCGAGATCTGCGATTTCGGAATTGGCCCGAATCTTATCAGACGTGGCCGAAGCGACGTTGAGAATTTTACCGCGAATGGGCAAGATCGCTTGTGTCTTGCGGTCGCGCGCCTGCTTTGCAGATCCACCCGCGCTATCGCCTTCGACAATGAATAATTCTGTGCGTTCCGGCCCGTCTTCGGAGCAGTCGGTCAGTTTGCCTGGCAAACGCAGTTTGCGGGCAGAGGTCGCGGTTTTCCGCTTGA
>JBJTAW010000271.1:0-4872 GCA_046091025.1 Chakrabartia sp.
CTGCCCGACAAGGGCATCGATCAAGCTGCCAGCGCGCGCCAAATCCCGAACGTGAAGCGACAGGCTGTTGGTGGCCTGATATCCGGTGACAATGGGCGGCTCATTTGGCGCATAGCGATATTGCGGTGTCAACGAGACGGCATCAGTCCGTATCTCGCGATCTTTAAGGCCCGCCTGTCTTAAAGCCGCCTGCACCCGCGCCATGCGCGCCGCATTTTCGCGCATCGCCGCTGCCGCATCGGGCGCCTGAGTGACGACACTTGCCCTGAGTATCAGCAGATCAGGAGCCACCTGCACCGCACCGCGCGCTTGCAGGTCCAGCCGCGTCCCATCCCCCGCCATAAGGGCCGGGTCAGCCGCCATCGCGGGGACTGCAAAGACGAGAAAGCTAACGCTTAGGGCCTTGAAAAGCTGATGACGCATGTTCCATTCCTTTCGCAAATACCCCCAAGCCCAAGAACAGAATTTAATGACTCGGCGGACCACTACGGCCCTTGTTTATCTGGCGATAGATGAACAGGAGGATGACAGATCCAAGAATTGCGCCGAGAACATGCGCCCCTTCATTCGGATCATACCAGCCAACCGCCCGGCCCAGCAGGGTCATCAACAGCGCCCCGGCAATGCCCAGCAAAACGGTGACGACAAAACCACCGGGATCTTTGCCGGGCATCAGCAGCTTTCCAAGCGCGCCCGCAATACCCCCCAACAAAATGGTCATAAACCAACCTGACCCGCCAAAAATTTCCATCGCGATGCTCCTCTGCCTCATGTGGTTGGAATGGTTCGGCAGAAAACCCTGCTTTGCAACCCAAAAAAGGTTAGGTTTTCATTGTCTGGCCCTTGCCTAAAAACAAGCGCATGGCCAAATGCTTGGAATAGCTATGAAGAGAGCACGGCAAACGCCTTGTGCTTGGTGACTTATTTCGATAATACACCTCATCCAATCCCCCTGACGCGCGAGTCAGGCTGAAAGCGAATATAATGAACGTGGAAACGAACTTTAGCCGCGATGCGGATGCCTTCGATGATTCAGTGGACTTTGAGGCGGCGCGAAAGAAGCGGCGCACCATTATCATTGCGGCAATTATTGGCGTTTTTATTCTCGCCGTTCTCGCATCACGGTTCCTTGGCGGGGAAAACGCACCCGCAGTGCAGACGGAGACAGCACGCGAGGCCCCGCGGGTGACGGTCATTGTGCCGGGTTCCAGCATGGTAGACAGCGCGATCAGCGCAACCGGGTCTTTGGCGGCGCGCCGGGACATGCCCGTTGGCGCAGTCGGTGAAGGCGGCATGGTGACGCGCGTTTTTGTGGAAACGGGCGATTGGGTGCGCGCAGGACAGATTTTGGCCAGCGTTGATCGTCAGGTTCAGACGCAACAATCCGAGTCGCTTAATGCGCAAATCCGCGTCGCCGAAGCAGATGCACGGCTTGCTCAAAATGAACTCGATCGCGCCAAGACGCTGGCAGAGCGCGGCTTTATTTCAAAGGCGGATATTGATCGCAAAACTGCGCAGCGCGATGCAGCGGCCGCCCGTCTGAATGTGGCCCGTGCCCAATATGGTGAAAACCGCGCGCGCATTGGTCGTCTTGATATTCGCGCGCCCGCGAGTGGCCTTCTGCTCGCCCGCAATGTTGAGCCGGGCCAGGTTGTCGGCGGCAGTGGCGCTGTCTTGTTCCGTATCGCCAAAGATGGGGAAATGGAAATGCGCGCCCAGCTTGCCGAGGCAGATTTGGCAAAGCTGAGCGTTGGGGCCGTAACAAAAGTGACACCGGTTGGGGCCACCACAGCCTTTACGGGCCGAATCTGGCAAATGCCGCCGGTCATCGACCCCGCTTCCCGCCAGGGCATGGTGCGGATCGCCCTGCCCTATGCCAAGGAAATCCGCCCCGGCGGCTTTGCCACAGCCTCTTTGAGCTCAGGTTCGGAAATGGCTCCGATGCTTCCCGAATCGGCCGTGCAAAGCGACGATAAGGGCAATTATGTTTTCGTCGTTGACGCGAACAACAAGGTTGCCCGACGTTCTGTCAAAGTTGGGGATGTGTCTGATGCAGGCATTACCATACTCTCTGGCCTCAATGGGCAGGAGCAAGTGGTGCTCTCCGCAGGCGCGTTCCTGAATGAAGGCGAAGCCGTTATTCCTGTTCGCAAGACAGGGAATTGAGACTGATCTTATGAACTTCCGGAACATATCGGCCTGGTGCATTCGCAACCCGGTTCCGCCAATTGTGCTGTTCATTGCCCTGTTGTTGCTTGGCGTCGTCAGCTTCAGCCGAATGGATGTCAACAACAACCCGGATATCGAATTTCCGGGCGCGCAGGTAATCATCAGTCAGCCCGGCGCTGCACCGACAGAGTTGGAAAAACAAGTAACCCAGATTGTTGAGCCATCTCTGCGCGCCATTAATGGCGTGGATGAGATTAACTCAACCGTGCGCGAAGGCATGTCGATGACCTTCGTCCAGTTTCAGCTCGGCACAGACGTTGACCGCGGCGTGAATGATATTCGCGATGCGCTAACCAAGGTGCGCAGCGACCTTCCCGATGGCATTCTTGAACCGCAGGTCAACCGCGTCGACACGACGGGTGAACCCATTGCCTATATTTCCGCAGAAGCCGGCGACATGTCGCTGGAACAGCTCAGCTGGTATGTGGATGATGTTGTCGTGAAGCGGCTTCAAGGGGTTCCGGGAGCGGCCGCTGTCAACCGTGAAGGCGGCGTCAACCGCGAAATCCGCGTCATCCTAGATCCCGCAAAAATGCAGGCGCTCGGCATTACTGCGGCGCAGGTGAATAATCAGCTTCGTCAGACAAATGTGAATGCCGCAGGCGGGCGGACGGAAATTGCAGGAGCAGAGCAATCCGTGCGCGTGCTGGGCAATGCGCGCAATGCGTTTCAGTTGGGTGACACCAATATCGCGCTGGGCGGCGGCCGCTTTGTCAAACTCTCCTCCATTGCCGAAGTCCGCGATCTTTATGGGGAGCAGCGCTCGCTTTCGACCATGAATGGTCGACAGGTCCTCAGCTTTTCAATTCAGCGCGCCAAGGGCGCGTCCGACGTCAAGGTCTATGATGCGGTCTGGGTAGAGCTCCGCAAGATCCAAAAAGAAAATCCAAAAATCCACTTTACTGAGCTTTACACCTCGGTCGACTATACCAAGGCGCAGTATAAATCCTCCCTCGCCGCGATGATCGAAGGCGCCATTTTGGCCGTTCTGGTCGTCTGGCTTTTCCTCAGAGATCGGCGTGCAACGATCATCTCCGCCATCGCAATTCCTTTATCTGCGATCCCCACCTTCTGGTTTATGGAACTGCTTGGCTTCAGCCTGAACCAGATTTCCATGTTGGCCCTCAGCCTCGTGGCCGGCGTTCTCGTGGATGATGCCATTGTCGAAATCGAAAACATCGTGCGGCATATGCGGATGGGCAAATCCGCCTATCAGGCAGCCATTGAGGCCGCCGATGAAATCGGCCTGGCTGTTGTCGCCACCACATTCTCCATTGTCGCCGTCTTCCTGCCCGTCGGCATGATGCCCGGCGTGTCTGGTCAGTTCTTTAAGAACTTCGGCTTTACTGTAGTTGCTGCGGTCATGCTCAGCCTTGCTGTGGCGCGCATGATCACGCCGATGATCGCCGCCTATTTCCTGAAAGCCCATGGCGAAGAAAAGCATGGCGAAGGCAAGGTGATGGACTGGTATATGGACATTCTCAAATGGACATTGGGCAATCGGCGCTATGTGATAGGTGCAGGCGGCCTGTCTCTGGTCGCTACGGTCGGTATGGTGTTCGCGCTGCCATTTCAGTTTCAGCCCACAATGGATTTTGATTATTCTCAGGTTCGAATTGAAATGGTGCCGGGCACGACACTTAAGCAAACGACTGAGCTTGTTGAGCGGGTCCAAACCCAGTTGGGCAAGGAAGCCCCTGAAGTCATGGCAGCCTTTGCAGATATCGACCCCGGCCGAGCCACCATTTATCTGCGCCTCTCTCCCGAGAGAGACATTACGTCCGACGAGTTTCAAAAGACTTGGGGCAAACGCTTTGCCGAAATTCCAGATGCCCGGGTAACCTTCCAGTCGCAAACAGGCGGTTTTTCAGGCCGTGACGTCACGATTACGCTCGGCGGCAGTGATCCTGACGCGCTTGCGGCAACCGCTCAGCAATTGGCCGACCAGATGCGCGGCGTGAAAGAAATTGTTGCCCCGCGCATTGGCGGCGACATGCTGCGCCCCGAAATCACGATCAAACCGCGCGCCGACTTGGCCGCCAGCATGGGCGTGACGACGGCGGCCTTATCCCAAACAATCCGCATCGCAACATTGGGCGATATTGATCAAAACAGCGCCAAATTCTCGCTGTCAGACCGTCAGGTTCCTATTCGTGTAGCCTTGTCAGAAGAGTCGCGCCGGACGCTGGCGACGCTGGAAAATCTGCCAGTGCCAACATCAACTGGCGGATCGGTGCCGCTCAAGACGGTGGCGGAAATTTCTTTTGGGGCCGGTCCGACGACAATCCAGCGCTCCAATCAAAATCGTCGCATCTCCATCGGCGCTGATTTCGCTGTGAACCCAAAAACTGGCAAACCTTATGTGAACCCTGAAGCCATGGCCGCGATTGACGCCTTGCCTGTCATGAAGAGCCTGCCTCAGGGCGTGTCCAAGCTGACCCTCGGGGATGCTCGCTGGCAGCAAGAGATGATGACCAATTTCATGATAGCCTGTATTACGGGCATCGCTTTGGTCTTTGCTGTGCTGGTCCTTCTTTACCGCCGCTTCGTCCCGCCGCTCGTCAATATGGGATCACTCCTGCTGGCGCCGCTTGGCGGCTTGATTGCTCTCAAAATGGTCGGGTTCGCCATTTCCATGCCTGT
>JBJTAW010000272.1:0-12806 GCA_046091025.1 Chakrabartia sp.
TCGCAAGACCCGCCCCAAGGCGCGGCACCGGGCCGACCCCTGTTGCAACGATTTCACCATTGCCTCTGAAGGCTTCGGATGCTGCGTAAATACACAATTCTGCAAGAGTAACTTCAGTCATCAGAAAATCGGCAGCGGGAGAGCCGCAACCGCCTCCTTTCCGCCAATGGAGTTCAGATAGTCGTCTTCGCTTGCGCCGACGAAACGATCAGCAACACCAGACCAGTCGCCCGGGTCTTTGGCAGCATCGGCATAGGCCTTAAATGCCTTCATATCCCAACCATAATGCGGGGGCATCGAGCTTGGGTGCGCGCCGCCGGACAGTTCGACAACACCTGTCACGAAGCACCGCTCAAACAGGTTGAACTGCGCATCTTCGGGATAATGGTCTTCCATCCGATCGACCAGTTCTTCGCAACTGACATAGGCCTTGGTGGCGGCCTTTGCGAACCATTCGTCATAATAGACGTCGGGACCAAAGACCTGCACGTTGCCGCGCCAGTCGGACCGGTTGACATGGATCAGCGCGGCATCAAGTTTCAGCGCGGGCATTGCAATCAGTGTTTCGGCATCAGCATAAGGTGATGTGATGGTTTTCAGGCCACCAAGAGCCGCCAAATCTGTGCCGAGACCAACACGGGTCGGAAGGATTGGCAGGCCAAATGCGGCCGCTTTCAGGCCCCATTGGAACATGCCTTCATCGACCTCCAGAACCTCTAGCTGCCCGGCTTCACGGGCCTTTCGGAACCAAGGCTCGAGCGGGATCGCGTCGAGAGACACAAAGGCAAAGACAAGCTTTTTCACTTTGCCCGCCGCGCACAGCATCCCGACATCAGCCCCGCCATAAGCAACGATGGTAAGGTCTTTTAGGTCGGAACGCAGAATCTCGCGCACCAGTGCCATCGGCTTGCGCCGCGGGCCCCAGCCACCAATCCCAATGGTCATCCCATCAGACAGTTGGGCGACGATCTCCGCCGCAGTCATACGTTTGTCCAGCATTAGGATTGCGCTTCCTTCATGGCCTTCTGCCAGGCCCATTCGTGCCCCCAGAGACTGATCCCCTCATGCCGCGTTGTGACCCAAGTGTCGGGATCAATGACGAGACTGTCATACCCAATTTCCATGTCGAAACCTCCGGGTGTCTGCACATAAAAGCCGGTCGTTTCGTCATTATAGTGGCGGCCGAGCGTTGCTGATTCCACATAGCCCAACAGCTTCATCCGGTCATGCGCCTTCCCGACCTCAATCAGGTTTGGATATTCGAGCATGATGTGGACCAAGCCTGATGGCGGAACTGGCCCTTCGCCAAAAGCGATGCTGTGATGGCGGCCATTATCGGCATAGAGAAAGGCAAAGCCCATCGATGGCCCATCCGGCCCAAAAAGGTTGAAGCGCGGCATGTCTGACTGGCGAAAGCCAATGACGTCGCAATAAAAGGCAACGGTTTCATCAAAATTCGGTGCGGAAAAAACTGCGTGGCCCATGCCCAACTCGCCAGTCACAAAGTGGGAAATGCCTTGCGGAGAGACGAAGGGCACGTCGGTCGTGCTATCTCCGCAATAAAACTCAAGGCCATTTCCTGCAGGGTCACTTGTGCGCAAGCCATGCGAAACGCAGCGAAGCGCAGCAAGTTCCGGCGACATCCGCTCAACGGGACGACCTGCGGCAGCAACGGCTGATGCCAGAGCATCGAGTGTCGCAAGATCAGCTACCTCATAGCCAACCGCCGCACACCATTCCCGGCTAGAGCGCTCAAGTCGAAACCGGAAGGGTCGCTGGTCAATGCGGTACAAAGCCGCGCCGTCTGCTGCGTCATTCGCCCGCATCACACCCGCAACTTGCGTCAGGAATTCATCCCATTTTTCAGGTTGTGCCGTTTCGATAACGACATAGCCAAGCGCCTTTACGCCCATCGGCCTTAATCTCCCTTTACCAAATCAAGAAAATAGGGGCGTTCACCGCCACCATCGACCTGCAGCCGAGCACCACTGACCCAAGTCGCATCGTTGGAACTGAGCCACATGACAGCACCGGCAAGATCATCCCCAACCCCCATGCGACCGAGCGGCATGGACCGCCCTACTGCCGCCTGGGCCTCTGCATCACCATATGTCTCTTCCGCATTCTCAGTCGTCATGAGGCCAGCGATGATCGCGTTGACTCGAACGCCATCAGCGCCCCATTCCTGCGCCAGGCTCTGTGTTAGGTTGATCAGCCCTGCTTTGGCGGCGCCATATACAGTCGTTCCCGGTGAGGGGCGCGCGCCAGACACGCTGGCGATGTTTACGATGCTGCCACCCTTCTGCGCCTTCATGTAAGGATAAACCGCCTGCGCCATGTACAGCGGACCAACAAGATTGAGCTTCAATATAGCATCAATGAACCGCGGGCTGACGCTTTCAATCGCAGAAGCGGGACCGCCACCCGCATTGTTGACGAGAATGTCGACGCGTCCAAATGCACTCGCAACAGCATCAACGAACGCCTTCGCCTGCTCTGCATCGCGAATGTCAGCCTTGTAGAAGGTAATATTCTCCGGCAAATCAACTGGATCGTTGCGACCACAAACCGCGACCGCACAGCCAGCCTTTGCCAAGCGCTCTGCAACCACGCGACCCAAGCCGCGCGTTCCACCCGTCACGATCGCCACCTGCCCGCGAAAGTCGTAAGTTACCTGCTGAGTAAAAATCGCCTACATCCCCTCTGGCGACTTCCACTGAATCGCGGAGAGCCTGCCAATAAATTACGCATTATATGACGTATCACCCGTTTTCAATTGACGATTTGCGTATTCAATGACAAAAAAAATTACGAATGCCCTTATCGCCCTCGAGGCGAGTCGGGACTGTATCAGGAGGAGGAGGCTCGCCATGGCCAGCGTCGTTTCACTAAAGACCCAAGCAGGACCCGTCCCAACGCCACAAGAGTTGGTTGATCGCGCACGGGCGATGATCCCGACACTCAAATCTCGGGCCCGCGATTGCGTCAAAAATTTCAATGTCTCGGTGGAAACGATCGCCGAGATGAAGGAAGCAGGCTTCTTCCGCATTCTCCAGCCAAAACGCTGGGGCGGGTATGAAATGCATCCCAATGTTTTCTTCGACGTGCAGAAGCTTTTGGCCGAAGGCTGCATGTCGACCGGTTGGATGTATGGTGTGGTCGGATGCCACCCATATGAACTCGCCCTCTTCCACGATCAGGCACAGCGCGAGGTCTGGGGTGACGATAGTTCGATGCTTGTCGCATCAACCTATCAACCTGTTGGCAAGGTTGAGCATGCGGAGGGTGGATTCTATCTTTCAGGTCGCTGGGGATTTTCAACAGGATCAACGCACTGCGGCTGGGTCTTGCTCGGGTCAATGATCCCGCCGACCGAAGAGGGTGGTGCGCCCGATATGCGGACCTTCCTGCTGCCGCGCAGTGATTATGAAATCATTGAAGGGACTTGGGACACATTTGGCCTACAAGGCACGGGCAGCTTTGACGTTGTCGTCGACCGTGTCTTTGTCCCAGACTATCGGACCCACCGGTCTGTCGATGGTTTCCTATGCCAAAATCCGGGCCAAGAAGTGAATGATGGCCCTCTCTACAACCTGCCATGGGCGCAGGTGTTTACGCGGTCGGTGTCGACGGCGGCCTTTGGTGGGGCGCGCGCCGCCATCAACGCGGCGATCAATATCATGAATGATCGCGTGTCGACGAACACCGGCAAAGCCGCCAAAGCAGACCCCATTCTGCACGCTGCCATTGCAAAGGCCCATGCGCAGGTGCTGGAAATGGACCTGACGTTGCGCGTCACCTTTGACGAACTGATGGAGCTTGCCGGTCGCGGTGAACCCATCCCGATGGAAAAGCGGGCGTTGTTCACCTACAACTCATCCACCGTAGTGCGTCGCATTGCGGACCTCGTCGACGAGATCGTCCAGTTGCTGGGTGGCCGTGCCATTTATATGTCGAGCGAAATTCTTCAACCTTGGTTGGATCTCCACGCCGGACGCGCCCATGTCGCCAATGATCCAGGAAACCGGACATCGGACGTCATCGGCACGATGCAGGGCCAGCCGCCCAGCTTCATGTTCCTATAAGGCAGGATTGATCATGGCAGACCTCAAGACGGCCACCTATGCCGTCGCTGGCGGATATGACATTCATATCGCAGAAGCCGGCAGCGGCCCCGCGGTAGTTTTTCTCCATGGCAGCGGACCCGGTGCGTCGGGTGCGTCGAATTTCCGGCAAAACATCGATGCGTTCGTGGATGCGGGCTTCCGCGTCATCCTGCCAGACTTGATCGGCTATGGCGCGTCGTCCAAGCCGGAAGGGCTAGATTACACGCTCCAACTCTTCACCGACACCGTCTATGACGCCCTGCGTCAGCACGGCGTCGACCGGGCGTCGCTTGTGGGGAACTCGCTCGGCGGTGGCATCGCTATTCAGATGACGCTCGATCATCCCGAATTTACCGACAAGCTGATCTTGATGGCGGCTGGCTGCGTTGCCGAACGCGAGAGCTATTTCGTGATGCCGGGCATCTCAAAGATGGTTTCCAGCTTTGGCAGTGATGATTTCAACCTTGCCGAACAAAAGCGGCTGGTGAGCAACCTTGTGCATCCTGACTTCGTGCCGAACATTCCCGATGCACTGGTGGAAGAACGCTTTGCCGTTGCCCGCACCCAGCCCAAGGACGTTCTGGTTCGGATGCGAACGCCAGACCTCAGTCCGCGTCTTGGCGAGCTGAAGCAGCCGATCTTTGTCATGTGGGGCCTCAATGACGAGTTCTGCCCGGAAGCGCATGCCCGCTTGTTCCTCGACAAGTGCGATAACGTACGGGCGATGACCTTTAATCGCACCGGCCATTGGGTGCAGGTTGAACGCGCAGCAGAATTCAACAGCTATTCGATAGACTTTCTGAATGTCCAAGGCTGAGAAATTCGGCGCGGAGCTTTATGCCGCTCTTCGGGACCGGCGCACTGTTCCGCCGTTAATCTCGCGTGATGCATCACTGATTGTCGAAGATGCCTATGCGATCAGCCTCGATTTCCTGTCCCGCCGCCGCAAGGATGGCGAACGGGTCGTCGGCAAGAAGATCGGTGTGACATCAAAGGCCGTGCAGGACATGCTCGGCGTGCATCAACCAGACTTTGGCTTTCTGACCGACTGGATGCATATTGACGGCGATATTGACGTGGATGCGAAGGCGCTTATCGCGCCACGCGCAGAAGCGGAGATTGCCTTCATTCTAAAAGACAGCCTCAACGGACCCGGCATCACTGCAGAAGACGTGATTGCCGCGACGCAGAGCATCGCGCCGTGTTTTGAGATTGTAGACAGCCGGATTACCGATTGGAAGATCGGCATCGTGGATACCATATCCGACAACGCATCTTGCGGTGTCTTCATTTTGGGCGACGCCCGCGCTGACCCACGCGACCTAGATCTGCCCGGCCTTCATGTGACCGTTACCAAAAATGGTGCGCCCTTGTCCGAAGGCTATGGCGCAGCCGTTCAGGGGTCACCCGCCGAGGCTGTTGCTTGGCTCGCTAATACGCTTGGCGGTTTCGGTGTCACGCTCGACGCTGGGGACATTATTCTGTCCGGATCGCTCGTGCCCTTGGCCGATGCGGTAAAGGGCGATGTATTTGAAATGACGCTGCACGGCGTCGGCAGTTGCACGGCCAAATTTGTTTAAGGCCAAGGGAGAGAGCATGGCGCGCGTCAAAGCAGCCATTATCGGATCGGGCAATATCGGAACCGACCTGATGATGAAGATGATCAAATATCCACAAAATATGGACCTGGCAGGTGTCGTGGGCATCGACCCGAATAGCGAAGGCTTGGCCATGGCGCGCGAGCACGGCATTTCCACCACGCATGAAGGCATTGAAGGCCTAAAAAAGCTCGCCTGCTACCCGGAAATCGGCATCGCCTTTGACGCAACCTCCGCCTACGCCCACAAGATGCATGACGAGGCGCTGCGTGGCGATGGCATTCAGGTTGTTGATCTGACGCCTGCGGCCATCGGCCCCTTTACGGTTCCCGCTGTCAACATGACTCAGCATCTTGATCAGCCCAACGTCAATATGGTGACGTGCGGTGGACAGGCGACAATCCCGATGGTTGCTGCAGTCGCGCGTGTTTCAAGCGCCCTCCATTATGCCGAAATTGTAGCCTCTGTTTCATCGCGCTCGGCAGGCCCTGGAACCCGCGCCAACATCGATGAATTCACGCGCACCACGGCTCGGGCTATCGAAGTCGTCGGCGGCGCAACCAAGGGCAAGGCGATCATCATCCTCAATCCGGCCGAACCGCCCATGATTATGCGCGATACTGTCTTCACCCTTTCCGATGGTGGAGACGAAGCAGCTATCCGACAGTCCGTCGCCGAGATGGTTGCCGAGGTGCAGAAATATGTGCCGGGCTACCGCCTAAAACAAGAAGTCCAGTTTGAACGCTATGGGGACAATAACCGCCTCAAAATCCCGGGCATGGGCGACTTTACTGGGATCAAGTCGATGATTATGCTCGAGGTCGAAGGCGCGGGCGACTATCTGCCCAGCTATTCCGGCAATCTCGACATTATGACGGCAGCAGCCAAGGCGACGGGAGAGTTGCTGGCCGCTCGGAGGATGGCGACATGACCAGCACCTTCGACGTTGAAGCAGGCCACAAGCTCTACGTTCAGGACGTCACCCTGCGTGACGGGATGCATGCCATCCGTCACATGTACGGGATTGACCATGTCCGTGCGATTGCCAAAGCACTTGACGATGCGGGCGTAGATGCCATCGAAGTCGCGCATGGCGACGGTCTGTCAGGCGCCAGCTTCAATTACGGCTTTGGCGCGCATACCGATTGGGAATGGCTGGAGGCCGTTGCCGACGTTCTCACCAAATCCATCCTAACCACGCTGATCCTCCCCGGCGTCGGCACAGTTGAAGAACTGCGCCGCGCTTATGATCTCGGCGTCCGCTCCGTCCGCGTGGCAACGCACTGCACCGAAGCCGATGTCTCCAAACAGCATATCGGGATCGCCCGTGATCTCGGCATGGATGTCGCAGGCTTCCTCATGATGAGCCACATGATCGAGCCGGAACTGCTTGCGAGCCAAGCTCTGCTGATGGAAAGCTATGGCGCCCAGTGCGTCTATGTGACAGACAGCGGCGGCGCGCTCGATATGGACGGCGTGCGTGCGCGGTTGGAGGCGTATGACCGTGTGCTGAAGCCGGAAACACAGCGCGGCATGCACGCACACCATAATTTGTCATTGGGCACCGCCAATTCCATCGTCGCTGCGCAATGCGGGGCCGTCCGGATCGATGCCAGCCTTGCCGGCATGGGCGCAGGTGCTGGCAATGCGCCGCTGGAAGTCTTCATTGCTGCGGCCGATCGCAAGGGCTGGAACCATGGGTGCAACGTCATGGCCTTGATGGATGCCGCGGAAGACCTTGTCCGTCCTCTGCAGGACCGACCCGTCCGCGTTGACCGAGAAACGCTCGCGCTCGGCTATGCCGGGGTATATTCTAGCTTCCTGCGCCATGCAGAGAAGGCCGCCAATGATTATGGCCTCGACACGCGCGAGATTCTTGTTGAACTCGGCCGGCGTAAGATGGTCGGCGGGCAGGAAGACATGATCGTTGATGTAGCCCTTGATATGCTGAAGGCCCGCAATGGCTGAAATCTCTTTGCACACCCCCTATCCGGCGGCTGAGGTCGCAGCATGGGACATGGAAACCGATATCGTCATCATAGGCTTTGGAGCGACAGGCGCCTGTGCCGCCATCGAAGCGAAACAGGCGGGGGCCGATGTTAAGCTGTTCGAGCGCAATTCCGGCAGCGGCGGGGCGTCAGGCCTGTCCGGCGGCGAAATCTACCTCGGCGGCAACGGCGGCACCGAAGTCCAGCGTGCAGCAGGATTTGAAGACACGACCGAAGACTTTGCCGCCTATCTGAAGATGGCGGGCGGGCCGTGTGCCGATGAAGCAAAATGCGATCTCTACGCGCAAGAAGCGGTGAACCACTTCAACTGGCTGAAGGCACAGGGCGTCCCCTATCGCGGCAACTACATGCCCGGCAAAATCATTGAGCCGATGGATGACACAACCCTAATCTGGTCAGGCAGTGAGGCGGCGGCTCCTTTCTACAAATCGGCAAAGCCCGCACCGCGCGGCCATGTTATCCAGCACATGGGCTGGGGTGGCGGGCGGCCACTCGTCGACATATTGGAAGCGAAAGCACGCGCCATAGGCGTGGACGTGATCGTCGACGCGCGGGCGTTGGCCCTCATCGAAGACGCCGATCAGGTTGTCGGCGCGATTTTCCGCGTCGACAACAAGCCGGTCTTCGTCAAAGCGCGCAAAGGCGTTGTACTGGCCACAGGCGGATTTGTGATGAACGAAGAAATGCGGCGCAAATATTGCCCTGACACGTTCAAGATCAACGATCCCATTGGGGACAAGGATGACGGCACCGGTATTAACCTTGGCCTCAGCGTCGGCGGCGATGCCATCCATATGGAACAGTTCTTCACAACCTGCCCCTGGACCATCCCCGAAAGTCACGCCAAGGGCGTATTCGTCAATATTCAGGGCCAGCGCTTCATCAATGAAGACTGCTATCACGGTCGCGTGTCCCGTACCGCCGTCGACCAACCCGGTGACCGTGTTTACCTGTTGCTCGACAGTGCCCATTTTGAGCAACCGCCGGAATTCGCGCGCATGACGATTGCCGGAACCGGCAATGACTGGGAAGAAGTTGAGCGCGAACTGGACATGGCCGAAGGCACCTTGTCGCGCACAATGGTGTTCTACAACGAACATGCACGCGCAGGCCGTGACCCGCTGTTCGACAAGCAAACGCCAATCCTGACCCCGCTCGATCAGGGACCGTTCGTCGCGCTCGAACTGCATTTTCAGAACAGCTATTTCAGCTTCTTCACGCTGGGGGGGCTCAAAACCTCAACCAACGGCGAAGTGCTGGACCGCGCTGGGGCACCGATCCCCGGCCTGTTCGCTGCCGGTCGCTGCACCAGCGGACTCCCAGCATGGGGCCATGGCTATAGTTCAGGCATGAGCCTCGCCGATTGCACATTCTTCGGGCGCCAGGCCGGGCGGAAGGCAGCGCAAGGTTGACGGATCGTGCGCTCCTCGACAGGATCGCGCTTACCGATCTTGTTATGCGCTATTGTCGGGGTATTGATCGACGCGACTTTGCGCTTGTCCGGTCGCTCTATCATGATGATGCCATTGACGATCATGGGGCCATGTTCTGCGGTGGGCCGGACGACTTCGTGCGCTGGCTTCCCGACATGATGGCCCAATGGGAAGCGACGATCCACAGCATCACCAACAGCCTTTTTGCGATTGATGGGGACACGGCAGAGGGCGAGCATCTCGTGACAGCTTTTCACCGCACACACCCGCCGTACCGCAAGGAATTCACCGTCTGGGGCCGTTATCTCGACACATATCATCGACGCGACGGCGTTTGGAAGTTCAGCCGGCGTTCCCTTGTGTTCGATCATGGCCGCACAACGCCGGTCGATGAAGAGAGCTTTGCGATCATGGGCAGCGACGCCACCCATGGCAGCGCCAATCAACTTGATCCTTCTTGGCAGATGCCGCTGCTGGCGGGTCTGGCCGGATGATCCATCGGGGAGAATGACATTGGGTGCAGCATTAAGCGTGTCCGGATTGATGGCGCAGGCGCAAGCTGCAACCGGCCTTCAAGACTTTGGCGACGAATGGTTCCTGACGCCGCTGTCCAAGCTTGTCGATTGCGTCAACGCGGAAGCCGGCCTTATCGCCCCCGATGCCGGGGCGGGGTACCGCATCCAGAGCGCGCTGTCGGACCGATTAAAGCTCGTTCAATATGTGAAGGACCATCCCGAGGCGCTGGACGAGCAGATTAATGTCGCGTGCGCCATTATCGGCCTGCCGCGAACAGGATCCACGGTTATGCACAGGCTGCTGTCGTCCGTGCCGCAGACAACATCCTTCTTCTGGTGGGAAACAACCTTTCCCTTGCCCTTTGACGAGGAAGCGCCCGGCGATCCATCGCCGCGCATAGCCATGGCGCATCAGGTGGTGGATCAATTGCTGCGCGACTGGCCTGACTTTGAGAGCATCGACCCGATTGAGGCCGAAGCCGTTGCCGAAGAGGTGATCCTGCTTGACCGGTCCTTCCTATCGACCAGCTATGACTCGATGATGCCGATCTCGTCTTATGGCTATTGGCAGGCAGATCAGGACCATGAAACCGCTTACCGGGACCTCCTATTGTGGATGAAGGTTTTGCAGCACCAGATGCCATCGCGGCGCGGCAAGAGGTGGGTGCTGAAGACACCCCACCATCTGCTCGGCGGGATGAGTGGATTGTTAAAGGTCTTCCCGAATGTTCCGCTGGTCATGACGCACCGCAACGTCGCGCAGGTGCTGCCCAGCTATTGCAGCATGTGCGCGTCAATGAGCGTCAACAGTTCCACCACCTACCGCAAGGAAGATCAGGGCGCACATTGGACGCGGCGGTTCAAGACGGGGCTGGAGCGTCTCATGGCGTTGCGCCAGACCCTGCCTGATGGGCGCATTATCGACGTGCGTTATGACGATACGGTGAGCGACCCCATCGGCACGGCCAGCCGCGTCCTGAAGGCTATCGGCCTCCCCGTCGATACGGCAGCGCTCGAAGCCTGCATCGCCACCAATGCGCGAGATGCACGGCCCAAGCACAAATATTCAGCGGAAGCCTTTGGCCTTTCTGACGGCAGCATTGCCGCCGATTTCGCTTTTTACCACGATGCTTATAACATCTGACACAAATAAGAACGAAGGAGAGAGCATGTGATCCTGAAGGACAAAGTCGTCATTGTAACTGGCGCTGGGCCCGGCATGGGGCAGGCCCTGTGTCGAGGCGCCGCTGCAGAGGGGGCAAAGGTCGTCGTTTCCGCCCGTTCGGTCGATGCGATTGAAGCCATTGTTGCCGACATTAAGGCGAAGGGCGGTGACGCTATTGCTGTGCGCTGCGATGTCTCCAAAACCGAAGATTGCAATGCCATTGCCAAAGCCGCGCTGGACAAATGGGGCCGCATCGACGGCATGGTCCATTCCGCATATTATCATCCCGATTGGTCAAACCTGGACGCCCATTCGATTGACCAACTTGCAACAGCGTTGGACGTCATCGCGGTGGGCGGCCTGCGGATGGCGCAGGCGGTGATCCCGACGATGAAGGCGCAAGGTTCTGGCTCAATCGTCAACATTTCGACGCTTGCCACGCGCAAGCCCATGCCCGGCGAAGGCGGCTATGCGATGGCGAAGGCCGCGCTCAACCAATTGTCACGCCAACTCGCCGTGGAACTGGGCGGCACAGGCATCCGCGTCAACACAGCGCTGATGGGCTGGATGATGGGGGCACCGCTGGAAAGCTATTTTGCGTCGATGGGTGAAGGGGGCGAGGCGTTCCGCAAGCAGCGTGCCTCCGAAGTGCCCGTCGGCCATATTCCGCCGGATAAGGACTGTGCCAAGGCGGTCTATTTCCTCCTGTCCGACTATGCGAGCGAGATTACGGGCGCTGCGCTTGATGTGAATGGCGGCGACTGGGTCGCGCCATGAGCGCGCATACGGTTCTGGCTTGGCGCGATTTTTGCGCCAAGCTTACAGCTGCCGGGGAGATACTGCTCGCCCCTGATGTGCCGGACGATCCCCTCGTTCGTGCAGAAGGAGCGCGTTATCTCTCGCGCCTCACCAAGCTGGCGCTGGAGCAATATGTCGAAGCGACCGACACCGATTTCCCCTTCTTCTACCAATTGAGCCACGCCACCGGAAAGATCGGTGCAGACAACCCCGACAACCACTATCTCAACGCTTCTATCCGCGGCGATTGTGACTATCGGATCACCGGCACGCGCGGGTCGATGTTCTATTTCTCCATCGTTGCCAATGCGATGCGCTACCACATTGATGGCAGCGCGCACGCCACGGGCAGTTTGATGAACGATAACATCATCTGGGGCCCTAATGGCGAGGTGGAGATTATCGCATCTGCCAATCCGAAGCCCGGAAACTGGCTGCGGCTGGAGGCGGACACCAGCGTCATCATCATCCGCCAGTCTGCGCTTGACCGGCTGACCGAAAAACCAGGAAGCTTCAAGATCGAGCGTATCGATGGCCCCGCTGTTCCGGCGGCGCTTTCGGGCGAGACCATCTCAAAAGGCCTCTCCACGGCGGCGCAGTTTGTGAACGGCATTGCAACCACTTTTGCGGATTGGACGCGGCTTTTTGCGCAGCACCCCAACATCTTCCCCGCCATTGACCAGTCGAGGTTTCAGAAGGGTGGTGGGGCGAAGGACATTTATTATGCCCACGCCTATTGGAAGATCGCAGCTGACGAAGCCTGGGTGATCGAGGTAACGCCGCCAGATTGCTATTACTGGAATTTCCAGCTCAACAATTGGTGGATGGAAAGCCTCGATTACCGCTTCCGTCAGATCACCGTGAATAAGCATAGCGCCCGCTATGAGGCGGACGGATCGATCCGTATCATCTGCGCGGCCAGTGACCCGGGCGTCGGCAACTGGATCGACACTTGCGGCCATACAGAAGGCACGGCTCTTCTGCGCTGGGCAGGTGCCACCGAGCACCCCCTGCCCGCTGCCCGCATCATCAAACGAAAGGATCTGTGATGCTCGATTGGATGAAGACCGCGTCAACCTTGGCGCAAGACCCTGTTTCCGGCTTTGACCCTGACGCCGTGACCATCTCCGAAACGGTGGAGATCAATGCGCCCGCCAAGGTCGTGTGGGATGTCATCTGCGA
>JBJTAW010000273.1:0-20934 GCA_046091025.1 Chakrabartia sp.
TGCATGCCGACGGGAACGGCCTTTATCTCTCCGTGAAGCCTAGTGGAAGCCGGAGCTGGGTGTTCCGCTTTCAGATGGACAAAAGGCGGCAGGAAATGGGGCTTGGCTCGTTCTCCACCCTCACGGCCGTTGAGGCGCGGGCTCAAGCGGCTCGTCTCAACGCTCAGATTGCTGCAGGGGTTAATCCGCTAAAGCACCGTGAAGGTCAGGCGAAGGCCCTAGCTGAAGCGAAAAAGGCTGCGGCCCGGCCAAGCTCTTTCGCTGCAAAGTCATAACCACCGCGCCGAACATTGGATTGTGGTGGCGGGGACAGCCAAGGTCACGATTGGGGATCAGATCAGCCAATTGGAGGCCAATCAGTCGGTTTACGTCCCCCTTGGCGCGATCCACCGCTTGGAAAACCTCGGCGACGTCCCCGTCGAAATGATCGAAGTTCAGACAGGGGCCTATTTGGGGGAAGACGATATCATCCGCTATGAAGATCGCTACGCGCGGACCTAAGGGCTGCAAGCCTTAGCGGCGATAGACAAAAGATAGCGTGGCGATGTTTTCCAAATAATTTGCGGGCATATAGTTTGAATGCCGGTCGATGGTGCGCCATTCTGGCCGCAATGTGAACCCACCCCCAAGCGGGATGTCAGACGCAAGATTATAACTGTAGCGGGTCTCGCGCCTTGCAACGCCGATACTGGGAAAGGTCTCCAGATAATGGCGCGTGCGGTAGGTAAAGCCAGCCCTGATGCGGCTGGCGCTGTTGATCAAGGGCAGGGGCCATTGCACCCGCGCCGCCGCCTGCCAGCTATTAAAGCCATAAGCTGTGTCTTTGGCATCTTCGCGCTCAAAACGGGCAGACAGATTTACAAAAGCGCGCCGTTTATTGAAGAAATACCATCCCCCGAAATCGCCCGAATGGGTTTCCGCATCCAGCTTGTCGGCTGTCGCAAAATTCTTGCGGGTGTAACCATAGGCGCCACGCAGAAACAGGCCGGGTGCAACAAAGCCACCAAGCGCAGGACTGGCCATGTGCATATCCAAAAAGGCGTTTCCGCCCAGCGTCATATGGTAAAAGCGATAATCGGCGGACAGGGTCGCATCGCCGATCTGAGTTGATGCGCTGACTGAAGGGCTGTGTATTTGCAGATTAAAGTCTGAAACGTCCTCATAGACCGTCTGGTCAAAATCATAGCCAAGGGTCACATTTGCCTTGCTCGATTTTAAAAGGCGGTAGCGCCCGGAAACGCCGAGCAGCAGCGCGCTATCCCCTTGCCGGGTGTTCAGGTCGGTGTGGTCAACAGAAACGCTGCTGTCATATTGCGCCCCCATCTTTGCTTCGATGGAGAGCGCGGATTTGGGCTCCGCATAGGCTGGAAGGCTGCGCCCTAAAAGGAGCCCACCTACCAAGGTCAGCGCAGCCAGAGGATCGGCGTGTTTCAGAACATCACTCCGGCGCTTTGGCAGCTTTGGACTTGGCGTGCGCCTTAACCCATTCAGGGGGCTTTGGGCGCCGAGGTGTCTGCGTTGATATGGTCAAGCGCGGTTTCGGCCGCAGCGTCTGCCGCTTGGGTCGCCACATCCTCCATGCCGCCACCTGCCATGCCATAAGCCATGTACATTACGTCTGGTTCCCCGCCGCGAATGACCCATTCAATGGGCACTACCTCTGGCAGGGGCTCTTCATTTGCGAGATCGACGGGCGCCGGATCGACGACGAGCTCCGGCGTGTCGACACCCGGATCGACGACCAACTCAGGCGTCTCTGTGCCTGGATCGACATCCGGCAACGGCGTTTCGATCGTCGTTTCATCTAAAGCGGCGATGTCCTCTTCAGCCAAGGCCGCGCAAGGCAGCGAGAGCGCCAGAGTAGCGGCAAACGCCAGGCGGGCGAACTTGGAGTTGGCGATAAAAGCCTTGGCCATGCCGAAATCCGATCTAATTAAAACAATTCTTAATATTTTTTATAATTTTTTGCGTGGCATGATGCAAGTCTACAGTCTTCTGGCTCTGCCAGGCTCTTGGCCAATGCAGGTGTAGAAAAGCGATAACCAATGCCACGCAGTGTTTGGATCTTGTCTGCGCCGATTTTGCGGCGCAGCCGTCCAATCAAAACTTCTAGGGCGTTTTGGCTGATCCGCTTTGTGTCGGTGTTGAGCTTTTCAATCAGGTCAGCGTGCGACAAGGGGTGGTCGGGTGAAAAAACGAAGAGCCGGAGCAAGCGAAACTCATTGCGGGTCAGGGCAAGGCACTTTCCATCGCGCCAGGCGCATCGAGCCTTGACATCCAGTTGAATATTACCAAGGACGATCTGATCGGTGGGTGCTCCGGCGCTGCGTCGGATCATGGCGCGCAGGCGTGCTGCGATTTCTTCAGAGCGCACGGGCGGAAGCGAAAATCAAGCAGCTGACGGGAAGCGATCCGATCTTCGCTCGGTACATGCGTCAGGATTTCTTAGAGTTTAGGCCGCAGTTTAAGCTGATCATCGTCGGTAACCATGCGCCTCAGCTTCGGACGGTCGATGAAGCTATGAAGCGGCGGTTCAATATTCTGCCTTTCATTCATAAACCCACCAAGCCGGATCGCGACCTTGAGCAAAAGCAGCCCAAGCGGGGAAGGCTGTGGCTCAATGATGGTTCATGCATCCGCCTGCGTCCTGAATATCCGGGTCATGTCTGGGCGTATGACTTTGTCGAGGGGCGTACCCATGATGGACGCAAGTTCCGTATCCTTGCGATCATCGACGAGGCAAGCCGGGAGTGTCTCGCGCTGTTCGTTGCTCGCAGGATCAGGAGTGCGGACGTTCTGGCGATCCTGGCCGAGCTGTTCATCATACACGGCCCGCCAGAACATATCCGGTCCGACAATGGTCCCGAGTTCATTGCCGCCGCTGTGAAAAACGGGTTGGCGCAGATCGGCGTGCAAACGCTTTACATCACGCCCGGCAGCCCATGGGAAAATGGCCATTGTGAATCGTTCAACGGCAGTCTGCGCGACGAGCTGCTCAATGGTGAAATCTTCTACAGCCTTGTCGAGGCACAAATCCTGATCGAAGCATGGCGGCTGCACTACAACACGGTCCGCCCGCACAGCTCGCTTGGCTATCGCCCACCCACACCAGAAGCCGTTCCTTGGCCAGTGCTGGCCGCAGGTGGAGCGAAGCGGAACCGGAGGACGGCACTGGCCAAGGAGGCAATCATGCACTAACAATCAATCCGGACCACTCAATGGGGGCCGGTCAGACCCAATCCCCTCATCGCGGGACATACACTAACAGTTTATCTACCTTCCGATGCTGCGACGAGCTTTAATGGAATACCAGAATTGGCGAGAAGTGCAGCGTCCGCGACCGTCCGCTGCTCAACCAGTCTGCGACCTTGAACATAATCCTTTGTCGCGTTTATGCAGTCGAACGCTACGACTTGACCTTGTTTAAGATAGATAAGGGAAAAAGCACCGGTTTCGAGGTCTCCTCGTACCACAGTTGCATCATGACTCATTGAGAGACCGACGGTTTGCAACTTGATATCATATTGGTTGGACCAAAACCATGGGACGGCTGCATAGGGCGCAGGATCGCCCACAATATGCTTGGCTACGGTGGTTGCCATGTCGTTGGCATTCTGCACAGATTCCAGTCGGATGACCGCGCCGTCGGCGAAGCTGTTGACGTGTGCTGCACAATCGCCAATGGCATAGATGTCAGAGAGAGATGTTTGGCAGAAACCATCCACCAGCAAACCATTGTCACACTCGGCACCCGCATTCTTCAGCGGGTCAATAGCTGGCACGATCCCGATACCGACCAGCACCAGATCGGCTGGCTGGCGCTCGCCATTGGCCAAAACGACAGCGCCGACTTTCCCGTCATCGTTCCTTTCAAGTGCAGCAACGACGCTGTCGAGATGGAATCTCACGCCATGCGCCGCATGCGTCACTTCTAAGAATCGTGACAATTGCTCGCCTGCTACGCGGGCCAACACCCGGTCGAGCGCCTCGATCAGCACCACTGGCTTTCCCGATTTGGCGAGTACTGCAGCGGACTCAAGACCGATATAGCCGCCGCCGATGACCACGATATTTTGCGCGTTCGCTGCCCGCGCCTTAAACAGGTCGGCATCAGCGCGGGTGCGCAGGGTCAATACGCCTTCAAGGTCGCCGCCGGGGCAAGGGAGTGAACGGGCACCGCCGCCCGCCGCCCAGATCAGCTTGTTGTAGCCAATTTGTTCTCCATCCGATGCAATGGCCACATGGTTCGTCGCGTCGACAGCATCGATACGTACGCCCAGCGCCATGGTAATGCTTCGATCTGCCCAGAATTCGGGTGGGCGAATACGGATGCGCTCGAACGTCTTTTCCCCTGAAAAATAGTCTTTCGACAGCGGCGGGCGTTCATAGGGAAGGTCGAGCTCTTCGCCCGCGATGGTAATTGAACCGGCAAAACCGGCTTGGCGCAAGGCAATGGCCGCTTGCGCGCCCGCATGACCTCCACCAACGATCAATACGTCAGAATGCGACGGCAGTGCGCATTTCATCGATCAAAACCTTGTGAAAATCGAGCATCCGCTGATCCGGCTGCTGCGCCTTGAAAAAGTCGAGTTCAGGGTCTTCAACCACGCTGCGCTTGCCAGCAAGGCCTTCCAATATGCTAAGCCCGCAAAATGGCACATAGGCCTCCGCATATCCGCCTTCATGCACAACCGCTAGGCGACCGCCGCACAGCTCAGCGGAGAGTTCGACCATGCGCGATGTCATCTCGCGGTAGCTGTCGCTGTGTAGAAGTTGGCGCGCCAGCGGATCAACCGCATTGGCATCCAGCCCGCTGGCGATGATGATCAGTTCGGGCTGGAAACTTCGCAATGCAGGATCTACCAGTTGCTCCAATGCGTACATATAGGTCTCATGCCCACTTCCCGCCGGAAGGGGGATATTGAGATTAAATCCTTCGCCAGCACCTTCGCCCCGTTCATCAAATCCCGAATAACCGGGCGGGAAGCAGCGGTCCTGGTGCATTGAAACGGTGAGCACATCGGCACGGTTGTAAAAGATTGACTGCGTGCCATTACCATGATGCACATCCCAGTCGAGAACCGCGATCCGCTTGATGCCATGTCGCTCTTTGGCGACCTCGATCGCAATTGGGATATTTGCAAGCAGGCAGAACCCCATCGGTTCGTGCGCCAAACAATGATGACCCGCCGGGCGGCACAGGGCGTAACTGTTGGAGTGAGCTCCGGTCAAGACAGCATCGACCGCTGCGATTGCTAATCCCGCAGACAGCGTTGCAATCTCAAACCCGCCTTTGGAGAAGGGTGCGAACACGCCCAACTCGCCGCCACCGGCATCGCTCAATTCCTTAAAACGATCAATATAGGAGGCAGGATGGATCCGTAGCAGATCGTCTCGGCTGGCCGCTTGAGCTGACCGGATGTCCACTTCGGTGTCAAAGCCAGCAGCGCGAACCAGATTGACCAACCGACGTTTGGAGGTTGGTGTGTCCGCGCCATAGCTGCCGCTCGGCGGCTCGACCCAGTCACCAATTGGCAGAAACAGAGACTGGACTCCCGTGCAGTGCCAAAAGGTGCGCTCGTCCGTGAGGAACAGTGTTCTGCCAGTCATTTTGCCTGTCCTTCCGCTGCATAAACCTGCTCGCCGCGAACGAAGGTTTTCAGAACCTTAGTCTTGTGAATCGCGCCTACATCCACCGTCAGTGGATTCTGGTCGACGATGATCAGGTCCGCATATTTGCCAGCCTCGATCGTACCGCCGCGGTCAAGCCTGCCCATCTGGATTGCGCCATTACGCGTAAGGACCGTAAGCGCCTGCTCGCGCGTGATACGTTGTCCAGCGTTTATCGGCTCACCGGTGGCGCCGGGTACCTGCCGCGTCACCAACGTTTCAAAAGCCAGCCATGGATTTACCGAGGGAACGACCGGCCAATCCGATCCGATCACGACATTGGCGCCGCTTTCAAGCGCGTCTTTGATTGGCCACAGCCGCTTCATCCGTTCCGGGCCAACGGCGGTAGCGATATCAACTGAGGTGATTGGGGTTGGCCACCAGATGTAGGGTGAAAGTTCCCAAGTGAAATTGAGCTGGGTTGCGCGGCCAACATCGGATTCGGCAATGAAGGTGTTGTGGCCGATGTCATGCCGCGGCCCAGCGGGGCCATTGCGCTTGCGAGCAAATTCGATGGCATTCGCTGCTGCGCGCGTGGCGCCATCACCTGCGGCATGGAGTTTGATGTGCAGACCCTGGCCGTCGAAATCGGCAACGACCTGGTTCAGCTCATCCTGCGGGATGAGGAGCATACCCCTGTCATCACCGCCGCTCACCGCATGGTCCTGCCCGACCTTGGATCGCGAGGCATAAGGATCGACCATGGCTGCTGTCCGGCTTTCAATTGGAACGCCGTCGAGGAACAGCTTGACGCAGTCCATTTGCAGCCGCCCGACAGTGTAACTTTGCCGGTCTGGAACCAGCCCCTCACTGCCGAACGAATTGGGACCCCACACCATGCACCCGCGCGTATATTGCTTCAGCCCGCCATCCCGCGCATATTGCGCCAGTCCGCGAGCATATTCAGTGCGAATGCCGGCCTCGATAATGCCCACAATGCCGTAAGACAGCATTTCGTCGGTTGCGACCTTGACGGCGGCAACCTGCTCTTCGCCGGTCGCTTGAGGCATTTTGGTTTCGATGAGCAAGGTCGCCAGTTCGCGTAGCACCCCGGTCGGCTCGCCCCGGGCATCGCGGTCGATCACGCCGCCCTTTGGATCGGGCGTTGCCCTGGTCACGCCGCCAATGTCAAGCGCTTGGCTGTTGACCCAGATGCTATGCAGGCTTTCGTCGTTTAATATAACCGGATTTTTGGGCGCAGCGGCGTCGAGCAGGCGTTTATGCTGCTCACCTTTCTTGAATGCTGCTCCAACCCAACTGCCGCCGACAATCCATTGCCCGGGCTTCGCCTTGGCCGCGCATTCCTTGACGGTCTTGACGATTGTTGCAGCATTGGCACCTTGGGGAAAGCGGCAAGATAGCTTGTCGCGTCCGGCAAAGTAAAGATGCACATGCGCGTCATACAGGCCGGGCAACATGGTCTTTCCACCCATGTCAATGATACGCGCATTTGCGCCTGCCGCCTTGGCGGCGTCATCCTTGCTGCCGACCGCAACGATGGTGCCGTCCTTGACCGCAACCGCTTCCTTAGGTCCACTGGAGGTAATGATGGTGCCGTTAACGAACAGCAGCGTCTGGCTTTCCGAAGACGCGAAAGCGGGGAGCGTTCCAGCCGCAACAATCAGCGGCAATGAAAGTAACATATGTTTCAGATTTCCAAAAGATTTTTGCGGCATCAGGCATCCTTTCAAGCAACGCATCGTGCCAGATGACTGTCCGCTGTCTTTGCAGCTTAGGCCAAAATTGCGGGGCAGCCTTGCAATCGACCACCCAAATACTAGTGTATCGCACAGCCGCAGCGAGCGACACTCGAAAGCGAACTGGTTATGAACACGCCCACAATTTCTGCCCAGATATTGCGCCATATTGCCAATTGCCTGCAATTGACCGGGCAAAAGCCTGAAGGCATACTGCACCAGCTTGAATTGAATCCCCGTGACCTTGATGATCCACAAGCCGCTATCCCCCTGGCGCACGTTTTGGCGTTTTTCGATTTGGCGGCGGAGCTGTCGGGCAACCGGAATTTCGGCCTTTATGCAGGTAGGCTGGCCTCTTCCGATAGTTTGGGGCCGCTTGGATTTCTGTTTCTCAGCGCGCCGACCTTCAAGGCAGCCTTCACCAGTTTCAATGCTTATCTTGCGACGATCCAGGATGCCGCGCACAACAAGTTCGAAATCGAAAAAGGGTTGGCGACTTTTGAATATGGCATCACCGACCAGACATTGGTCAAAAGAGCGCAGGATGCCGAATTCTCACTCTCGGTTATGCATAATTTCTGCGTGAATTATGTCGGCTCGGATTTCGAGCTGATCGAAGTCCGGCTGGAGCATGGTTGCCTGAGCGATCCCAAAATCTACCGCGATTTCTTCAAATGCGACGTTTACTTCGATCAGGATATCAACTCGTTCTCATTCGAGAATCGCTTTTTGGAACGAAGTGGCGGAGCCATAGACCCGGCACTGTTTCCAATCATTGAGGAGCATGTCCGTCGCCGCGCTGACGACAACTTGGCCGATGCCCTGACATCTGAGCAGGCGCGAAAGATCATCGACGCCAGCGACTTTGCACAAACTCCAACGCTTGAGGAAGCCGCGGCAAGGATAGGCGTTTCGGCGGCAACGCTAAACCGTCGCTGACGCGCTGATGGCGTGAGCTGGCGGGATATGGTACAGGAGCGTCGAATGAA
This sequence comes from Chakrabartia sp., assembly GCA_046091025.1. Lineage (GTDB taxonomy): Bacteria > Pseudomonadota > Alphaproteobacteria > Sphingomonadales > Sphingomonadaceae > Aquisediminimonas. Next base: position 8,357 of record JBJTAW010000273.1, read on the forward strand.
CGCAGCGGCGCGGTTGCTCAAGCAAAGTCGGCGTAATGTTGCCGATATCGCGCTAACCGTTGGCTATTCGGAAAGCGCGAGCTTTGTACGTAGTTTCAAGCGCCAGTTTGGAATGACGCCGAAACATTACCGCGATAGCTAAGTTTAGAGCTGTTCCAGATTACCCGACTGGCTACGTAACTCGTCGAGAAACTTTTTGAGGCTGCGTTCGCGGATCTTTGCTTCTTTTTTTCCAGCCTTGGAAGCAACGCCCGCCGGTACCTGTGCCAGTCGTTGCTGTAAAAGCCCCAATGCGGCCTGCGCATTCGGCTGCGCATCACCCACCTCGACCATGGCCATCAGGCGAAACGCTCCTACAGCACCCATCCAATCGAGGGCATCTGCATCATGCAGGTAGATCGCTTCGTTCGACACCGGCGTGCGATCGAACATATGCGTGCGCACCGCTTCCAGCACTGCCGGAATTTTGGCTTGAGGGAAACCAGCCTTATTCAGCAAGGACGGAAGCAGATCGACTGCGCGGTCAGCATGATCCTTGTCGGCAACCGCCCATTGCTGGAATGCCGCGATGTCGTGCATCATTGCCGTTGCAAAAAGCACGTCATCATCGACTGTTTTCTTGTCCTGCTTCGCCAGCGATTTTGCCAGATTGAAGATGCGAACCGAATGCGCATGTCCCCATGCTGGGTGTTTGAAATTGTCTTTAGAAAACGCCTGCAGACTGCCGCGCCAATCGCCAGTGCCAGATTGGGGGATCGGAGGTTCTGCTGCAGGTGCTGGTGCCGCCACAATCGCGCAGGCCAACATGGCTGCGGCAAATATTCCGTTAAGGGATTTCGAATAAGACATGATGTCACTTTCTGGCCGGTAGCGCGAAAGCCACGATGGCATCGCTTAACTTGGTCTGAAATCCGCCATGACCGCCTGCAGAGACGACCACGTATTGGCGGCCGTCGCTGTGTAGGAAGGTCATGGGGGTGGCGGTTGCAGGGGCAGGCACCTCTGCGCTCCACAACTCCTTGCTTGACTGGATGTCATAGGCGCGGAAGCGACTGTCGAGGCTGGCGCCGATGAAGATCAGGCCGCCCTTGGTGACGACGGGGCCGCCCTGGTTGGGTGCTCCCCAGGATTCGAGCGAGCGGAACTTGGGTGAAAACTCGACGCGACCAAAGGGTATTTGCCAACGGGTCTGGCCGGTCCTCATGTCGATTGCCGTCAATTGGCCCCAGGGCGGCGGATTGCACGGCGCGCCAAGGGGCGAGAGCAGCACCTCGCGCAGCATGACATATGGCGCGCCCTTCATCTCATAGATAGAAATGCCCGGCCGTTTGTGGATTTTCTCATTATATTTCTCGCGCGGCATCAGCGTGACTGAGGAGACGAGATTGGACGAATTCATCACGGCCAACCCCGAATTCGGATCATAAGCGATGCCGCCCCAGTTGACCCCGCCAAGGAAACTAGGATGCAATATCGAGCCCTTGATGCTTGGTGGTGTGAAAATGCCATCGTTGCGAAATGCCGCGAGCTTCTTGCGGCAGGCCGCGCCGTCAAACCCAAGCGCCCCCCAGCCGTCCTCTGCCTTGATCGACTGCGATGTAACCGGCTTTGGCAACACCGGCATCGGCTGGGTTTTTGCAGTTACTTCGCCGGGAATATCGCTCTTTGGCGCGGGCATTTCTCTGATCGGGAAGAGCGGCTTTCCGGTGGCACGATCAAAAACGAAGATATTGCCAGTCTTGGTGCCTTGGATTACCGCGTCGACGGCCTTGCCATCTTTCTCGATCATCGCCAGCGTGGGCGCTGCGGGGACGTCATAATCCCACAAGTCATGCCGGATCGTTTGATATGACCAAATCCGCTTCCCTGTCAGAGCATCTAGCACCACAACTGCATTGGCATAGGGGACCGAGCCAAGGCGGTTGACACCGAAAGTGTCATAGCTGGCACTACCTGTTGGCAGGAACACCCAGCCGCGCTTTACATCGATCGATATCGGCGCCCATACGTTTGCCGCGCCGGTGACGTTGCTGATCTCCTTCGGGATCGGATTCCAATTCCAAAGTTCGCGCCCGGTGATCGCATCGAAAGCACGCACGATGCCGTCTAGTGAGTCCTTCTCCTTGTTGTCAGCGACTGAGCCGCCGACAATCACCACATTCTTGTAGATCGCAGGCGGAGAGGTGTTGGCGACTTGTCCGACGCCGCCATAGTCCAGGCTGGCCAGATCGATCCGTCCGTTCGTGCCAAAGCTGGCGCAAGGTTTGCCGCTATCGGCGTCCAGCGATAGCAAGACCGCTTGCTGGGTGGCGAAGAATATCCGCTTTCCGCAGATCTTGCTTCGTTCCTCGGCTTGCTCGTTTTGCCAATAGGCGACGCCACGACAGTAATTCTGACCGTACATGTTGCCGGTTAGGGGCTTTTTAGGGTCGTGCGACCACAAGATTTTACCGGTCGCGGGATTGAGCGCCTCAACGCGGCTGTAGGGGGTACAAATGTACAGGCGATTGTTAGCGTAAATCGGCGTCATCTCGCTGACGGCGCCCTCCGCCTTGGTGTAATCGGTTGTCAAATCGCCAGTATGGTGCGTCCATGCCAGTTTGAGCTCGCTGACATTGTCTCTATTGATCTGGTCGAGTGCGGCATATTTGGTGCTCGATGCTTGTCCGCCATAGGCAGGCCAGCCGGTTGCGTCGGCCTCTGAAGCAGCAACCTCTTTGCTGCTTTTGAGCGTGCCGCTTGGTCCACCATCTGAGCAGGCCACCATTATGGATGTCAGCGAGAGCAGGCCGCCGACATAGATCAGCTTCTTCGATCTGCCGAGCATCACGGCTGTTTTCTGACAAAAATCGGTTTGCCCGCGATCCAAGTTTCAAGCGGCTGGATCTTGTGAATCTGGGTTACCGGAATGTCGAACGGGTTTTGCTCAAGGATGATCAGATCGGCATATTTGCCCGTCTCAAGCGAACCTGCATCCTTCTCGATCCCCAGGCGCTTTGCAGCGTTAATTGAAAACATGGAGATCGCCTGTTCCAGCCTGATTGCCTGTGCGAGGCCGAAGGATCGTTCGCTGCCACCCGGGTTGCGTCGGGTAACTGCAGTCTCCATGCCAATCCATGGATTGGGCGTTGGAACTACCGCCCAATCGGACCCGGCAATCACCAGCGCACCAGAGGCAAAGCCGTCCTTGATCGGCCAAACACGGTCAATCCGGGGCGTTCCGACGGCTTTGGTGATATCGTCGTTGATCGGTTGCGGGTCCCACAAATAGGGTGAGAATTCGAGCGTGGTATTGAGCGGTTTAAAACGGGGCAAGTCGGCGGGGTCCACGAAAGTTGAATGTCCGACCTGGTGCATGGGACCACTTGGTCCATTGGCCTTGCGCGCTTCTGCCACGGCATCGAGCGACGCCCGGACCGCCCAATCCCCTGCGGCGTGGAACATCACGTTAATGCCTTGCTTGTCCCAACTGGTCACGTTTGCGGCCATTTTTGCAGCGTCGAACAGCAAAAGTCCGCGTTCCGGCGCATTGGATTGTCCGCCTTGATAGCGTTCTAGCATTGCCCCGGTATGGCTCTCGGTAGGCACGCCATCAGCAAAAACTTTGATGCAATTCGGATTAAAGTTAGCACGTGCGTAGCTTGCCCGCTCAGCCAGCGTCGCATCAAGATTGGCGTTCGTTTCGCCCGCCGCCGAATAGGCAATGCAGGCCTGCACGCGATGTTTTAGGACGCCGCGATCAGCCAGCTTTGCGTAAAGCTCAAGGTCTTCGCGAAACGCCATCGCCTCAAGATATCCGACTAGGCCATAGCTTCCGAGCCAATCGAGAAGCTTCGCCAAATTCTCTTCGGTCTTGGCGAGCGGCTGGGGCGGAATTTGGTTAAGAACAAGTCGGCTGGCCGTCTCACGCAATATGCCTGTTGGTTTGCCTGAAGCATCGCGCTCGATGATACCGCCCGCGGGGTTTGGCGTGTCATTGCCAATCCCGGCGGCCTTTAGCGCAAGACTGTTTGCCCACACACTATGTCCGCTCACATCGAACAGCATAAGTGGGTTATTCGGCGCAACTGCGTCGAGCGTAGCAGCGGTGATCGGCGTTCCTTCCAACAGCGACGCCTGCCATTGGCCGCCTGTGACCCATTCGCCCGGCTTTGCAGCAGCAACACATTCGGTCACCAGCGCAAACAATTTGTTCGCATACGCGTCCTGCGGAATTCGGCACCGACCTTCATCGCCCTTTGCCTGCAGGATGGGGTGGACATGCATATCATAAAGGCCGGGAAAAACCGTTTTACCCTTAAGGTCGATAACGGTCTTGGCCTTGCCCTTCCACTTTTTGGCGGATTTGGCATTCCCGATCTGGACGATCCGGCCATCGGCGATTGCCATCGCGTCCTGCCAGCCCGAGGGGGTGTAAATTTTCCCATTGAGCAGGACAGTATCCGACTTTCCCGAAGCCTGTTTCTTGGCGAGCAAGGGAGGATGGAGCAGTGCCAATCCCAGAGCGACTGCCAGAGCCCCCCGCATTGACTGAGCAACAGTTTTAATTCGCGTCTGAGCGGGATATTTTGCCATCCGTCCCCTAAAAGTCGTAACTGACGGTGATACCGAATGTTCGCGGGCGGACAATGTGCGAGCGGTAAATGGTCGCAAGTCCATTGTCGCGTGATCGGCGTCCAGCCCAAACCGCTTCGTCGAGCAGGTTGGATACGAAAACCGAGGCATCAAAGCCACCAAACTTGTACCCGGCACGCATTGAAAGCGAATTGATCGCAGGAGGTGTGCTGAGCGTAGGATCGACACCGCCATTGTTCGGGTCCAGAAAAGTTGGTGTCGACTTTTGCTTCGCCCGATAGTCGAAGTCGGCGCGAACATAAGCGTCGTTGCTGCCGACAGCGAAATCATATTGTCCATGCAGCGAGACGGTCCAAGGCGGCGAAAGGACGTTATTGCCTGCCGAAACTAGCGGTACGGTAGCGGTCGGGCCGCCGAAGAAAGTGTCGAGGAACTTTGCGTCGGTATAACCGATCTCGGCTTGCAGCGTCAGTCCGTCAGCCGGTTTCCAGTCCGCCTGGATATCGAAGCCGCGGCTGCGAGCGTCGCCCAGGTTGGCTGTGAATTGGAACCCGCAGCTATTGATTCCTACATTCTGCTGGATGTTCTTCCAGTCGATCTGGTAGGCGCTGGCCTGGATACCAAAGCGGCTCGTCCGTGTCTTTACACCTAACTCATAGCTCCAGACCGAGTCCGAATTGTAAAGCTCCGGACGTCGTCCGCCGGGATAGCCCAATGAGAGCACTTCCGGACCACAGGGCGATCCGACCTGAGGGTTGTATCCGCCAGGACGGAAGCCTTTGGCGACCGAGCCATAAAGCATGGTGCTGTCGGTAACCTGAAAATCGACCCCGAATTTTGGCGTAAAGGGGCTTTCTTTCTGCGTGCCAACGTCGGTTACCGGCGGGCCGACAACCGGGCCTTGCGCGAAGGAATTGATCTTGAACTTGGTCTCGCCGTAGCGAAGACCAAGGGTCAAAGTCAGATTGTCGGTGGGCTTGAAATTTACCTGCCCGAACATCGCAAGTTGCGTGTCTTTGGACCGGGTTGCCTGATCATATATCAGTCTGCCGTCGACCAACGGCGGGAAGAAGGGGATAAGGAAGGGCGCATATTGGAACAGGAACCGGTCGTCGACCTGTTGGATCGAAAGCTGTTTGGCGCGTTGGTAGAAACCGCCAATAACCCATGAGAAAGCGCTACTGTTGTCCGTCGATTGCAGTCGCAATTCCGAAGTCAGATTCTTCTGTGTGTTCACAAAATCGCTGAATGCGGCCTGGTTTGGAAAGATCGGCAGCGTGATGCCGGTAAACAGGCTCTGGTCGAAAGTGGTGTAGTCAGCGACAAAGACTTGCCGACGATCGAAATAGGAGCCGATGGCAACGAGCTCTGCGCCGCCTATATCATAGCTGATGTTGATCGCAGGCAGCACGAACCTGTCCCGACCGGATTCCTGTACGCGGTTTCCGCTGAGGAACACGCCCTTGTCATAATCCGAAAACTGCTGGTCCGGCACGGACGGACGTGACCTTACATTGTCCCATGTCTCAGGGCTGTCGTTGTTGTACACACGCTGATACACGACCGAAGGCGTAATCATAAGTTCTGGAGTCGGCGTCCATGCAAGGGCAACGCGACCGACAAAGGAGTTGGTGTAGTTCGCATCCTTGTCGACTACGCTTCGGTCTTCGAAGCGCACCCGATCGATGAACCCGCCTGTCCTGCGATAATAAGCGCTAGCGCGGACAGCAAGCTGATCTGCCACCAGCGGCGTATTGATCGCCAGCCCCGCCTCATAGCTGGGCGCACCATTTTCGGTGATAGCCACTTCGGCGCGAGTACGCCCGCTGGTTTCGTCCGCGTCAGGCTGGGGCGTAATAAACCGAATGGTGCCGCCCTGCGACCCCGAACCGAACAGTGTGCCTTGTGGACCACGCAGAACCTCGACGCGCTCAAGGTCGAAGATCACGGGAAAAACGGTTCCACCGCTATAGCCTAGCGCGCGAACCTGGATCGGGGTGTCGTCGATGTAGACGCCGGTCGTCGAAGCACCGACGGTTGAGTTGATACCCCTTATCGCGATGTTGGTGGTAGTGTTGGTCGATTCAAAGGTAATGCCCGGAGTTTGCCGGATGATCTCGCTGAAATCGCGGATACCGCGCTCTTCGAGCGTTTCTGCCGAGAGAGCTGAAATGCTCAACGGCACCTTGCTTAACGCTTCTGACTTACGCGTCGCGGTGACGACAATCTCTTCACTAGCACTTGTCTCTGTCTCTTCCGTAGGTTCCTGCGCATACGCTGGCAGTGCCGCCAGCAGCGCCATGGTTGCAACAGATGCTCTGAGTGTAGAATTCAATATGCTAAACATAGCCACTCCCTCCGATTTTTATATCGCGGCAAACGGTTACCCAACCCGAAAGCGGGGCTTTTCCCACCAAGCGAAGATTAACCATGGGCTCATAAGTTTGATTGATATAAAATGTCACAGATCTTCCAGCTGATTGAAAATATCAATGGAAGCAATGACGTGCACAAGTTTGGCCAGAATTGATAATGTTACAGGATATCCAAGCATTCACATCACAGCTACTCGGCGTTCGTGCTAGCGCCGAGTAGCGGGTTTGGCGCAGGCACGAGCGTTTACCAGCGCAAGGTTGCGCTGACGCCGTAGGTTGCAGGCTTGGCATATACGGATGTAGTGCCTAAGATCCCGAGGTTAAGCGTGTAGGCACGGTAGGCCTTGTCGAAAATGTTGCGCCCAAAAAATTGCAGCGAAAAGCGGTCGCTGTCGCTGGACCAGGTGATCGATGCGTTTGATACATTATAGGCAGGTTGTAGCGATGAGCGTCCGTTGGTCACTTCCAAGAATTGTTTGGCATACCAAACTCCATCGAACTGTGCGGCGATATTGCCTGAAAACGCATCGAAATTGTAACGCAGGAGGTAATTGAAGCTAAACTTCGGCGCGTTAGGCAGTTTTGCGTCGGTGATGGTGTCTTGCGGGAAATCGCAGAAGAATGATCCGTCGCCCTGATTCACGCAGAATTGCGCGTTGGGTGCACCGGGGGAGAATTCCGGGCCGAACTGGGCTTGCGGACCCTGTACCCCGTCAACCTTGTTGGTTTGCCAGGTCGCACCAAAATTTGCGTTGAAGCGATCGCTCGGCTGCCAGAATATTTCGAGTTCGGCGCCCGTTGCGCGCGCATCGCTGTTCCCGACTTGGGGAAGGCCGCCAAGCACCGAAAACGCCTGATAGTTGTCATAGATATAATGATAGCCCGTGGCGTTGATTCGTAGGGACTTGTCGTTATTAGCCCACTTCACCCCCCCTTCGAACGAATTGAGCTTCTCCGGCCGGTGGCGGAAACTCGCGGGGGTAACGTCAGCGCTAAGCGTCCAGTTGCCGCCTTTAATACCCCTGTTCCACGACAGGTATACAAGCGTGTCGCTATTGGGTTTGTAGTTCAGGCCCAAACGGGCCGCCCAGTCGCCATAGCGTATGCGGTCAAGGCCGGGAATGGCCGCCGCGAAGCTCTCATCGGTCGCCCGGGTTGCGGTCGGAAATCCGGTGTCGATCAGCTGGGAGATATAGTCGATCGACTTGCGATCTTTTGAGTAGCGCAGTCCGGCAATCGCGGTCAGCTTATCGCTGAAATCAAATTCGGCCTGGCCGAATATAGACCAGTTGCGCGACCGCAGGACATAGTCCTCAAACACGCGCGGATCGTTCGCAGCACCATTGATGGCCAGTGCAGTACCCAGCACAGGCGCGCCAATAGTGGTTATGTCGCCCGCAATTTTCATGTTGAGGAAATAGGCACCTGCTTGCCACCGCAAACGATCGCTTTCCCCCGACAGGCGCAGTTCCTGGCTGAACTGGCGATATTTGGCGTTGGTCAGGAACTGGATGACCGTAATCGGCAGCGCATCGCCGTCTTCGCCATAGGATTTTTTGAGCTCGGTGTAATTGGTGATCGACGTAAGGTCGACGCCGCCGAGATCATAGGTCAGCTTCGCCTGGTAAATGTCGGTGGCGCGCGAAAAATAGCCGATGTCGTTTGAGAAATTGGCAAACGGGCTGGCCGCTACTCCGGTGATCCCGTTGATCACCCCGCCCGAGCCATTGGACAGTCCGGCATCGTTCACCCCGCAATAGCCGTTGGGCAGGAGGTCGCAATTGTCGAACACATAGCCGCCAGTAGCAACATCGTCGTCTTCGCTGTGCTTGATCCACAGATCGAGCTGGCCATTGTCGCCGAGATCGGCTTGCAGCGTTCCGCGCAGCGCCCATCCGTCTTCACCGCCAAGGTCTTGACCATTACCGTCAAAAGTTCCGGGCAAGGCAGCGGCAGGTTTGATGTAGCCGTTTGCCTTCACCACCCGGCCAGCAACGCGGAAGCGGAGGCCCGGAGTGATCTGGCCGCCAAAGGCCGCTTCGAAGGCACGACGGTCAAACCGTTCGTAGCTGAGGTCGGCATAGCCGTTCATTACATCTTCGCTGGCATCGCGGCTGATATAATGGACGAGGCCGCCTGTAGCGTTCCTACCGAACAATGTGCCTTGCGGTCCACGCAGCACCTCGACACGTTCGGTATCGAACAATTGACCGGAGATGCCATTGATCGAGCCCATATAGGCATCGTCCATGTACACCGCGACCGGTGCCTCAAGATAATCGGTAAAGTTGTTCTGCGAAATACCGCGCAGGTTGAAGATCGTTACATTTGGTGACCATGCATTAAGCTGCAAAGCCGGGATCTGCTGCGTGATCTGCGTCGTGTCACTGATGCCGAGCGCCTCAAGCTGTTCGCCTGAGAAGGCCGAGACTGAGATCGCAACCTTCTGGAGATTTTCGGAGCGCTTTTGCGCGGTGACGACAATATCACCAAAGCCGCCGCTGCCCTCAGTTTCCATTTTTTCTGCTTCGGTAGCGCTTTCCTGAGCGATAGCCGAGGTGGATAGCATCATCAAAGCAGCGACTGTGGTAACCGTCGTGTGACGAAAATTGGACTTTGCCAGCATAAAAACCCTTCCCAATCGGGAGCGGGCAAGTAGGACCGAAGAGGTCCATCGCTCCCTTTTTATTCGGGCTGGGATGGCCGCATGCCGCAAGCGCTTCTTGGCATTTCAGGCCATTGGCTTAGTGCTGGATGACTTGCGTCAGCACCCCTTCAAGCCGGTCCATGGCCTCTTCGATAATGTCGTCGCCCGCCGTCAGCGCAGGCAGGAAGCGGATCACGTTGCCGCGCAGGCCGCAGGACAGCATCAGCAGACCTTGCGCTGCTGCGGCTTGGACGATCTTCTTGGTCAGATCTGGATCAGGCTGGTTGGGGCTGCGGTCTTTGACAATCTCTATCGCGATCATTGCGCCGGGGCCGCGCACATCGCCGATAAAGCTAAGCCCGCGCTGCTGCAGCGCGCGCAAACGGCTCTTGATCGCATCGCCAATTACGACTGCACGGTTGCAAAGCTGGTCCGCCTCAATAATCTTTAGAACCTCAACGCCCGCGACGCAGCCAAGCGGCGACCCGCCATAGGTGCCGCCAAGCCCGCCTGGATCTGGCGCATCCATAATGTCTGCCCGGCCGATCACGCCTGATATGGGAAAGCCCCCCGCCATCGCCTTGGCAACGGTCATCAGGTCGGGGCGCACATTATTGGCTTCGCGCACCCAGTCCATTGCGAACATCTTGCCGGTGCGCGCAAAGCCCGACTGTACTTCGTCGGCGATTAATAAAATACCGTATTCATTACAGATGGTGCGTAGCGCTTTGAAGAAAGTATAGGATGCAGTGTAGAAACCGCCCTCGCCGAGCACCGGCTCGAGCACGATAGCGGCAACCGCTGATGGCTCGATCGACGCGGCAAACAGCGCTTTCAACCCCTCGATCGCCTCCTCGTCTGAAAAGCCGTGATAAGGAATAGGGAAGCGCGTGTGGAAAATGTCGGTCGGCATCGGGCCGAACTTGGCCTTGTAGGGCAGCACTTTGCCCGTCATTGCCATTGTGAGCAAAGTCCGGCCATGGTAGCCGCCTTGGAAGGTCACGACACCCCGCCTGCCTGTATGCGCCCGTGCTATCTTTACTGCGTTTTCCAGTGCCTCCGCGCCCGTGGTAAAAAATATCGTTTTCGCCGCGCCATTGATCGGCGCGATAGCGTTCAGCTGCTCTGCCAGCATAATATAAGACTCATAGGGTGTGACCTGGAACGAGCAGTGCGAAAACAGGTCGAGCTGACGCTTCACCGCATCGATGATCCGCGGGTCGCCATGGCCGGTGTTGCACACCGCAATCCCGGTGGCGAGATCGATATAGCGCTGCCCCTCGGCATCGAAGGCAACGGCGTTAGTACCCTTGCTAAAAAAGCGTTGGTGCATCGATGAAACACCCCGGGGGATAGCTGCCTCGCGCCGTGCCCATAATTCTGCGTTGGTGGTCATGCGGCCAATCCCCCGATCAATGCGTATTTGAGTTCAAGATATTCATCGAGCCCATGGCGCGATCCTTCGCGCCCGAGCCCCGATTCCTTAATGCCGCCAAAAGGCGCGACTTCGGTTGAGAGCGCGCCTTCGTTGACGGCGACCATGCCATATTCCAGCCCCTCGAGCACGCGCCAGACGCGACCAATATCGCGCGCAAAGAAATAGGCGGCAAGGCCATAGGGTGTGTCGTTAGCGAGGCGGATGGCTTCGGCTTCGTCGCCGAAGCGGATGGCGGTGGTGACTGGGCCGAAAATTTCAGCCTGCGCGATGTCCATTTGCGGTGAAACTTCTGCCAGTAGGGTCGGTTTGTAGAAGTTGGGACCCGCCGGATCAGCCGCTCCGCCCTCGACCAGCATGGCGCCTTGATCGATCGCGCTGCGGACCAGGGCGGAAACCTTGCTGACCGCACGATCGTCAATTAATGGGCCGATCTGCACCTTTTCGTCCATCCCGTGGCCAACCCGCAAATTGCGGACTCGATCGGCAAGGCGGGAAACGACATGATCATAAACGCCGTCCTGGATCAGAAGGCGGTTGGCGCAAACGCAGGTCTGGCCCGCATTGCGAGATTTGGAAAGAATGAAACCATCAAGCGCAGCATCGATATCCGCATCATCGAAGATGATGAAAGGCGCATTGCCGCCCAATTCCATGCTGACGCGTTTTACACCCTGTGCGGCCTGCGCCAGCAGCAGTTTGCCAACCGCCGTCGAGCCGGTGAAGCTGATCTTGCGGATCTGTGGATGTGCGCAGAATTGCTGGCCTACGGCTGCCGGGTCTGAGGTGCAGACGACCTTGAACAAATTGGCGGGCAATCCTGCCTCGATGGCCAAAGTTTCAAGCGCAAGAGCCGATAGCGGCGTTGCTTCTGCTGGCTTGACCACAATAGCGCAGCCTGCAGCAAGGGCTGGGGCAACCTTGCGCGTGACCATCGCCAGCGGGAAATTCCAAGCCGTTATCGCCGCGCAAAGCCCGACAGGCTGCTTGATCGTCAAGATCCGTTTGCCAGTGGCGAAGGTCGGCACGGTTTCGCCGTAAGCGCGCTTTGCTTCCTCAGCGAACCATTGGATGAAGGAGGCAGCATAGGCGACTTCGCCCGCGGATTCAGCCAAGGGTTTTCCGCTTTCGAGTGTGCAAATGCGCACAAGTTCGTCGCTGCGGCTCAGAATCAGGTCATGCCAGCGGATGAGGATAGCCGCGCGCGCTTTGGCAGGTTGCAATGCCCAGGCTGCACCCGCCTCGTGCGCGCGCGCCAAATGCTGGTCGATCAGTTCGGACGTGCTCATCGTAACAGTCGCGATCCGTTGTCCAGTTGCAGGGTCTGAGACAGCAAGCCCGTCATCTGCCAGATGGGTAGATAGAAAGTCAGGCAGCAAAGCGCTTCTCCAGTGGTGGGCGTTGCAGCATCGTCAGGTGTCGGTGCAACGGCAGCATCAGTAACGCCAAGCTGGCGAGGAAAAATCCGATGCAGACCAGTTCGACAATCCGGTAGCTGGAGCCGTCGGTAAGCAAGCCGGCAAGGAAAGGCCCAAGACCAAAGCCA
>JBJTAW010000274.1:0-16968 GCA_046091025.1 Chakrabartia sp.
ACAACCCCCTCTTGCTACCCCCACAACCTCGCACGTTTGCTCAGAAGAGGTTCGGCGCGCTAAGAAATGGCCCCTCGCCTTCGGCAGCTGTCCTCAATCCGCTGGAAGGTCAGTATAATGACGTCTCCTTGAACGGCGTTATCTTGATTTCAACGGTGCTGGATTTCGGCGCTGGCGCTGACACGCAGGGCAATGAAATTGGCTATGCGCTCAACACTCCGTCCATGGCGGCGACTGCACTCTATCGCGGCAAGGTCTCTCATTCGGGGGGCGCAGCTGGCATTTCGGCGGGGGCCCGGGCTTGGGCCGCAGGGCCTTATCTGTCGGCTTTGCTGAAGGGTAACGCGCTGTCCGCCGAAGAGCGGGCGAGTGTCCGGCGTGATCTTGCCCGCTTCACGGGCCTGAGCGAGGTCTTTTTGGATCGAGCTAACCTGCGTGTGACACCTTCCCGATTCTATAAGGAGCTGCTCAGGGATCGCGGCCTTACTGTTGGTCGTCTCGATTCTCGCTATACGGGCAAGGATTCAGATTCCGCCGGATCAGAGCCGGATAATGATCCTAGCTTTTACGGCATTGATGGCGGCTATACGGCCGCGATCAACGCGCATGCGCGGGGCGCTCTCGGCTATAAGACGGACCGCAGCTATGTGACTATTGGAGGCGTTGGCAAATGGGATTGGCGTCTGAATGAAGGGCGCGACAGCGACACCTATATGAATGTCGCCCCCTATATCTCACGCGCGCTGCGCGAAAATTCAGGCCTGAAGATCTTTGTTGGCCAAGGCTATTATGACTTTGCCACGCCCTTTTTTGCAGCGGAATATGCGCTGACACGTGCCGACTTCCCAAAAGAGCGGATACAGTTCCAATATTATGACTCAGGCCACATGATGTATGTGCGCGATGAAGACCGAGCGAAGCTTTCGCGCGACATTCGGGCCTTTATCAAGAGCCGATAGAAGATACAGCCCACCCCCAACCCCTCCCGCAAGCGGGAGTGGTTGGGGGTGGGCAATAAGATGCTTATCAGCGCGGCAGTTCGCTCGCCCCCATCAGGTGCAGGTCAACCGCGCGGGCGCATTGGCGGCCCTCGCGGATCGCCCAGACCACAAGGCTCTGCCCGCGCCGCATATCGCCGCAGGTGAACACACGGTCGCGGCTGGTGGCATAGCCATTGGTATCGGCCAGCACATTGCCGCGGCCATCCAGCTGGTCTTCGGCCTGCTCGACCAGCCCAGCCTTTGCCGGGCCGACACAGCCCATGGCGCGCAGGATCAGATCTGCTTTCAGAGTAAACTCGCTGCCGGGAACTTCGACCATCTTGCCGTCGACCCACTCAATGCGATTGCATTCCAGCCCTTCGACGACACCATTTGATCCGACAACCCGCTTGGTCAGCACAGCCCAATCCCGCTCACAGCCTTCTTCGTGGCTGGACGAGGTGCGCAGCTTCATAGGCCAATCGGGCCAGTTGAGCGTCTTATTCTCCTTTTCAGGAGGCTTGGGCATGATCTCAATCTGGGTGACGGAAGCCGCACCCTGACGGTTGGATGTGCCAACACAGTCAGATCCCGTATCGCCGCCACCAATGACAATGACATGCTTGCCCGTCGCGCTCAGCGTGCCGCGCGGGGCTGCACGCAATTCATCATCGCCGGCGTTGCGCTTATTCTGCTGGGTCAGAAATTCCATCGCTGGGCGAACGCCCGACATTTCAGCACCCGGAATATCCAGACGACGCGCCTCTTCCGAACCGCCGGCCATGACAACGGCATCATAATTTTCTTCGAGGCTTTCAAACGAGATTTGAACGCCGACCTCCATCGAGGTGCGGAACTGAACGCCTTCCGCCTCCATCTGGACGAGGCGGCGATTGAACAGCTGCTTTTCCATCTTAAAGTCAGGAATGCCGTAGCGGAGCAAGCCGCCCACCCGATCATTCTTTTCAAAGACTGTGACGCTATGGCCCGCGCGCGCCAGTTGTTGTGCACAGGCAAGACCTGCCGGGCCAGAGCCGATGACGACGACAGATTTACCCGTTTTGCGCGAAGGGACCAGCGGCGTGACCCAGCCTTCAGCCCATCCGCGATCGATAATTTGGCATTCGATCGACTTGATCGTGACGGGCGCGTCATCAATGTTGAGCGTGCAGCTGGCTTCGCAGGGCGCTGGGCAGATGCGGCCCGTAAACTCGGGGAAGTTATTGGTGGAATGCAGCACTTCCAGCGCATTGCGCCAGTCATTTTCATAGACCAGATGGTTCCAGTCCGGGATGATGTTGTTCACCGGGCAGCCATTATGGCAATAAGGAATGCCACAATTCATGCAGCGCGCCGCCTGCCCGCGGATCTTCTCTTCCGACATGGGAATGACGAACTCACGATAATGCGTCAGCCGTTCCTTAGGGTCGGCATATGTCCGGTCAGAGCGGTCAATTTCGAGGAAGCCTGTGGCCTTGCCCACGGTCAGTCTCCAATAACAAATTATTCAGCAGCGATGTTTGCAGATGCAAGGCGTTCCGCCTCAATCTGCTGAAGGGCACGCCGATAATCCTTCGGCATGACTTTCACGAAGCGCTTGAGCGTCGTGTCCCAATCATCGAGCAGCGCGCGCGCGCGCTTGCTGCCGGTGAAAAGGTGATGCCGCTCGAGAAGGACGCGCAAGCGATCCTGCGAATGGTAGAGCATGTCGCCCATGCCAAAGTCATGCGCGTTGACGGCGCATTGCTGTGGCGTACCGGTTGAGTTGTCGGCCTCTGGGCCATCGGCCGATATGGCCTCCACATCGACCATCGCCATGTTGCAGCGCTCGCGGAAGCGGCCGTCCTCATCATAGACATAGGCGACCCCGCCCGACATGCCGGCGGCAAAGTTGCGTCCGGTCTTGCCCAGCACGACAACGACACCACCCGTCATATATTCGCAGCCATGATCGCCGGTGCCTTCGACAACGCAGAGCGCACCAGAATTGCGCACGGCAAAGCGTTCGCCGGCTACGCCGTTGAAATAGGCTTCCCCCGCAATCGCGCCATAGAGCACCGTATTGCCGACGATGATATTCTCGGTCGGCTCGCGCGTCACATGGGCAGGTTGGCGCACGATGATGCGTCCGCCCGACAGGCCCTTGCCGACATAGTCATTGGCATCGCCTGTGAGTTCAAGCGTCACGCCATGCGCCAAGAAGGCCCCAAAACTTTGTCCCGCAACGCCGATAAAGGCGATTTGGATCGTGTTGGAGGGCAAGCCGTCATGCCCATAACGCCGGGCGACTTCGCCTGAGAGCATCGCGCCCGCCGTGCGGTTAACGTTCTTAATCTCTCGCTCAATGCGGACCACCTCTCCCTTTTCAAGGGCGGGGGCAGCCGCGGCGATCAGATCACGATCCAGTGCCTTTTCAAGGCCATGGTTCTGCGTTTCGACCCAGCGCAACGGCGCGCCTTCCGGTAGATCAACCTTGTGCAGCAGGCGCGAGAGATCAACGCCATGGGCCTTCCAATGGTCAATCGCCTTATTCATATCGAGGCGGTCAACACGACCCACCATGTCTTCAAGCGTGCGGAAGCCCATCTCCGCCATGATCTGGCGCAGCTCTTCCGCTACGAAGAAGAAGTAATTGATCACATGTTCCGGCTGACCTGTGAACCGCGCACGCAGAACTGGGTCTTGCGTTGCAACGCCCACGGGGCAGGTGTTGAGATGGCATTTGCGCATCATGATGCAGCCTGCCGCGATCAACGGTGCAGTTGCAAAGCCAAATTCATCGGCACCCAAAAGCGCACCAATGGCGACATCGCGGCCCGTGCGCAGCCCGCCATCCACCTGCACGGCAATGCGCGAGCGCAGACCATTAAGCAGCAAGGTCTGCTGGGTTTCGGCAAGGCCAATCTCCCAAGGGGAGCCTGCGTGGGTGAGCGAGGTGAGCGGGGACGCGCCCGTGCCGCCTTCATAGCCGGCAATGGTCACATGGTCGGCACGCGCCTTGGCAACGCCTGCGGCAACAGTCCCAACACCCACTTCGGACACGAGCTTTACGGAAATGCGCGCACCCGTATTCACGTTCTTCAAATCGTGGATCAGCTGGGCCAGATCCTCAATCGAATAAATGTCATGATGCGGCGGCGGTGAAATCAGGCCGACGCCGGGTGTTGAATGGCGAACGCGGGCAATATTCTTATCGACCTTATCCCCGGGCAGCTGGCCGCCCTCACCGGGCTTTGCGCCCTGTGCCATCTTGATCTGAATGTCGTCGGCATTGACCAGATATTCGGTGGTGACACCAAAGCGGCCAGAGGCAACCTGCTTGATCGCCGAGCGCATGGAATCGCCATTGGCGAGCGGGGTGAAACGATCTGTCTCTTCGCCGCCTTCGCCCGTGTTGGACTTGCCGCCAATCCGATTCATCGCAATGGCGAGCGTCGTGTGCGCTTCGCGGCTGATCGAGCCAAAGCTCATCGCGCCAGTTGCAAAACGCTTCACAATCTCACTGGCGGGTTCGACTTCGCTTAGGTCCAGCGGGGTATCTGCCGTTTTGAGGGTGAGAAGCCCCCGGATCGTCAGCAGGCGTTCGCTCTGCTCATTGATCGACTGGGCGAAATCCTGATAGCGATCTTTGCTGTTGCCGCGCACCGCATGCTGCAAATTGGCGACATTGGCGGGCGTCCAGGCATGGTCTTCACCCCGCACGCGATAGCCATAGATGCCGCCCACATCGAGCATGTGCCGATAGATTGGATTGTCGCTATAGGCGGACGCATGACGGCGGACGGTTTCTTCCGCAATTTCGGTCAGGCCCACACCTTCAATCGTGGTGGCCGTGCCCGTGAAATACGCCTGAATAAAGCTGGATGACAGGCCAACCGCGTCAAAAATCTGCGCCCCGCAATAGGATTGATAGGTCGAAATGCCCATTTTGGACATGACCTTCAAAATGCCTTTGCCGACAGCCTTGATATAGTTTTTCTGCACCTGCTCGGTCGTGAGGTCGATCCCCTGACGAACGCGAATATCCTCCAGCGTTTCAAAGGCGAGATAGGGGTTCACCGCTTCGGCGCCATAGCCTGCGAGCACGCAGAAATGATGCACCTCGCGCGCTTCGCCCGTTTCAACCAACAAACCTGTCTGCATCCGCAGACCTTGCCGGACAAGGTGATGATGGACAGCGGCCGTTGCCAACAATGACGGCATGGCAATGCGATCTGGCCCTTCGGCCCGGTCGGATAGGATCAGGATGTTCTTATCGGCCAACACCGCTTCGGTTGCGGACCAGCACATTTCCTTAATCGCCAGTTCCAGACCGGCGACGCCCGATTTGGCATCCCAAGTCATGTCGATGGTTTCGGTGCGGAAGGCCCCGTCCAGAGTTTCCTCCACCGACCGGATCTTGGCGAGATCCGCATTGGTGAGGACAGGCTGTTCCACCTCAAGCCGCTTGTGCGTGCCCGCCACACGACCCAAAAGATTGGGGCGTGGGCCGATCATCGACACAAGGCTCATCACCAGTTCTTCGCGGATCGGATCGATGGGCGGGTTGGTGACCTGCGCAAAGTTCTGCTTGAAATAATCATAAAGCAGGCGGGGCTTGGCCGACAGCACGGCAATCGGCGTGTCGGTGCCCATAGATCCAATGGGATCTTCCCCATTGCGGGCCATGGGTTCCAAGAATTTCGATGTGTCTTCCTGCGTAAAGCCAAAGGCCTGCTGACGATCCAGCAAGACGGACGGATCATTGGCAAGAACAGCTTCGGAGACCTCGACTTCGTTCAGGTCCTTCAGCTTATACTGGGCCGCATCCAGCCATTCATCATAGGGCTGAGAAGCGGCCAGCTGCGCCTTAATTTCCTCATCCCCGATGATGCGCCCTTCTTCCAGATCGATCAGCAGCATCTTGCCGGGCTGGAGGCGCCATTTGCGGACGATATTATCTTCCTTCACCGGAAGAACGCCCGATTCAGACGCCATGATGACATGATCATCATCGGTCACGAGGAAGCGCGCAGGGCGCAGGCCATTACGGTCCAGTGTTGCGCCAATCTGCCGACCGTCGGTAAAGGCAATTGCAGCGGGGCCATCCCATGGTTCCATCAGGGCGGCATGATATTCGTAAAATGCCCGGCGCTTGGCATCCATCATCGGGTTGCCAGCCCAAGCTTCGGGCACCAGCATCATGACGGCATGCGCCAGCGAATAGCCGCCCGCGAGCAGCAGCTCGAGCGCATTGTCGAGGCACGCCGTGTCGGACTGGCCATGCGGGATGAGCGGCCACATCTTGTCGAGGTCAGCGCCCAATAGGTCTGATTCCATCGTGCGGCGGCGCGCATTCATCCAGTTCACATTGCCGCGAACCGTGTTGATTTCCCCATTATGCGCGATGAAGCGATACGGGTGGGCCAGCTTCCAGCTGGGGAAGGTGTTGGTCGAGAACCGCTGGTGGACGAGCGCAAGCGCCGAGGTGACGATTGGGTTCTGCAAATCCTTGTAAAAGCTACCGACCTGATCGGCGAGCAACAGGCCCTTATACACAATCGTGCGCGTCGACAGCGACGGCATGTAGAAGCGGGGCAGATCGGGCAGGTTATGCTTTTCAGCGAGCGCGACAAGCGGGTTTTGTGCCTGCTTGCGAATGGCGAGCAGCTTGCGCTCAAACGCATCCTGATCAGCACAATTGTCACCACGCCCGATGATGAGCTGACGAATGACAGGCATCTGCTCAATCACGGCCTTACCAAGACCGGCAGGGTTGGTCGGCACATCGCGCCAGCCAATCACATGCTGGCCTTCCTTGATGCAGAAGCTTTCGAAATTCTTGACGCCAAAGTCGCGGGCCCGGTCATCCTGCGGCAGGAAGCACATGGCAACGGCATAATCGCCGGGTTGGGGCAGGGTGACGCCCGCGCCTGTCGCCCATTCGCGGAACAGGGCGTCTGGAATCTGGATCAAAATGCCCGCGCCATCGCCCAAGAGCGGATCAGCGCCCACGGCACCGCGATGATCAATATTCACAAGAATCTCGAGGCCGCGTTTCACGGTTTCGTGCGATTTCACGCCTTTGATATTGGCAACAAAGCCGACACCGCACGCATCATGTTCGTTGCGCGCGTCATAAAGACCCTGATTCGCTGGAAACCCTGATTCGACCAAAAAACCCTCCAAGACATAGAAATCGCAAATATAACGACTCGTACCGTCGCTATAAGGTCGCTTGCGCGCGTGTGAACCCTGGAAATCGTATGCTGACCTTTAGCGCAGCTTTCTCCGCCCATTGGGGGTGGGGTGCGACATATTATTGCGGGCCTTGTGATCTAGCCTCCGTCATTCCCGCGCAGGCGGGAATCCATTGGCATCCTATCGGGCGGAAGGTCGCCCTTGGTTTCCCGCCTGAGCGGGAATGACGGACAGAGCGTGAACAAGAAAAAGGCCCCCCGCAGGGCGGAGGGCCTAATTTCGTCTTCGCGTGAAAAAGGCGATTAGGCCTTTTTCTTTGCCGGTGCCTTTTTCGCGGGCTTTGCAGCAGGCTCAGCCTTGGCCGGCTTTTCAGCTTTTTCGGCCTTGGGTGCAGCGGCCTTTTTGGCGGCAGGCTTTTTCGCCGGTTTCGCGTCGCCATGATCATGACCACAGCCCGGGCCATGGACATGGCCTTCATCCGAATCCGCTTCAATTGCGGCTTCCAACTCTTCACGGGTCACAGCGCGGTCGGTGATTTCCGCCTTGGAGAAGAGGAAGTCGACGACCTTATCTTCATAAAGCGGCGCGCGGATTTGTGCGGCGGCCATCGGGTCCCGCTGGACATATTGGATGAAGCGTTCGCGCTCACCCGGGCCATATTGCATCGAGGCCTGCGTGATCAGGCGGTTCATTTCCTGCGCGCTGATCTGAACATTATTGGCCTGCCCAATTTCTGAGAGCAACAGGCCCAGACGGACGCGACGCACGGCGATGGCGCGATAATCGCCGCGATCCTTTTCCATGTCGGCGCGCGCTGCTTCTGGATCGGCTTCGTGCCCAGCTTCATGCTCAAGCTGCGCCCAGAGTTGGGTAAACTCGGCGTCGACCATGCCCGGGGGCACATCAAAATCAGGCGATGCGGCCAGCTGATCCAGCAGGCGGCGCTTCATGTGGGTGCGGGTGAGCTGATTAAATTCCTGCTCCAGCTGGCCCTTCATCAGCTCACGCAGCTGATCAATGCCTTCAAGGCCCAAAGACTTGGCAAAGGCGTCATCCGCCTTGGCTTCGCCCGGAACGCGCACATCCTTGATCACCAGATCAAAGATCGCTTCTTTGCCCTTGAGCGTCTCAACATTATAATCCGCCGGGAAGGTGACGGTGATGGTCTTTTCATCACCCGACTTCACGCCGATAATCTGATCTTCAAAACCGGGGATCAGGCGACCCGACCCGATTTCAACCGACATGTCTTCGCCCGTGCCGCCATCAAAAGCGACGCCATCGACCTTGCCGACAAAGTCCATGACAACGAGATCGCCCGTCTTGGCCTTGTGACCCTTGGGTGCGTCGTCATAGCCCTTTTGCTGCTGAGCAATGCGGAGCACTGCTTCATCAACGGCTTCTGCGCTGGCTTCAATCGTCAGGCGCGCAAGCTTCAGGCCGTCAATGCTGGGCGTGTCGATATTGGGCAGAATTTCCAGCGCGACCGCCAACTCGGCATCCTTGCCATGCGTATAGCCTTCGGCCAGTTCGACCGACGGCGACATGGCCGGGCGCAGCTTCTGATCCGCGATCAGGGTTTGCACCGCTTCTTGAACCGACGCGTTCAACGCGTCGCCCTGCAGGGCTTCGCCATGCATTTTCTTGACGAGATTGGCAGGCACCTTGCCGGGGCGGAAGCCGGGCATGCGAATCTGCGGTGCGAGTCGCGCCACTTCCTGCTCAACGCGCATTGCGATGTCCTTCGCGGTGATCGTCAGCGTGTAGGCGCGCTTAAGGCCTTCGTTCAAGGTTTCGACAGTCTGCATTTCGTCACTCTATCCTTCAGGAATTCTGCGAGGCCTCATATCCCCAAGAGACCGGGCCTTAGCGAAGCTGGTGCGGGCGAAGGGACTCGAACCCCCACATCTTTCGATACCAGAACCTAAATCTGGCGCGTCTACCAGTTTCGCCACGCCCGCAAAGGCCGGATTGGGCGGCGCTATAGCACGGCTTGGCCGAAGGGCAAGGGATGGATACAGGTCCACCCAAGCTTGCACTGAACAAAGCGGCTTGATGCCCTGTCCGTTTAGCTCAATGCCTTCTTCAGCAGGTCATTCACCACCTGCGGATTAGCCTTGCCGGCCATTGCCTTCATCGTCTGGCCGACGAAGAAGCCGAATAGGGCCTCTCTGCCGCTGCGATATTGTTCCAGCTGGCCCGGATTCTTCTCCAGAATCTGGGCGATCACGGCTTCGATCGCGCCGGTGTCGCTGGTCTGTTTCAGGCCTTCGCGGTCCACAATGACGCCAGCGGCATCGCCGGTTTCCAGCATCTTTTCAAAAACTTGCTTAGCCAGACTTCCCGACAGCGTGCCATCTGTGACGAGCGTCAGCAATTCGGCGGCTTGCGCCGGGGTGACCGGGCAATTTTCAATTGAGGCCCCAAGCCGGTTGAGCGCGCCGAACAATTCCGACATGACCCAATTGGCGGCCTGCTTCGCTTCAGCACCTTCAGCCAACAGAGCCTCAAACCAGCGGGCGGTTTCTACCTCTGTCGTCAGCACGGCGGCGTTATAGGCGCTGATGCCCAGTGTTTCGACATAGCGGGCGCGCTTGGCATCGGGCAGTTCCGGCAGACTTGCCAGACAGTCCGAGACAAAGGCCTCGGTCAGTTCAAGCGGCAGCAAATCGGGATCGGGGAAATAGCGATAATCATGCGCATCTTCTTTGGATCTCATCGACCGCGTGGTGCCCGTATCTGGGTTGAAGAGCCGTGTTTCCTGCACAATCTTGCCGCCGCTTTCGATCACATCAACCTGGCGGTTCGCCTCATGCTCAATGGCCTGCATCACAAAGCGGACGGAGTTCACATTTTTCGTTTCGGTACGCGTGCCCATGGGGGCACCCGGACGCCGGACAGAGACGTTGACGTCCGCCCGCATTGATCCTTCTTCCATATTGCCGTCGCACGAGCCGACATAGCGCAAAATGGCGCGCAGCTTGCGCAGATAGGCGCCGGCTTCGGCGGGGGAGGCCATGTCGGGTCGCGAGACAATTTCCATCAGCGCCACGCCCGATCGGTTGAGATCAACATAGGATCGGGTCGGATGCTGATCATGCATCAGCTTGCCTGCATCCTGCTCCACATGGATGCGTTCAACGCCGATCCGCTTGTCGCTGGCAATGCCGGCCTTTTCATCGGCCTCAATGTCCAAATGGCCTTCCCCGACCAGCGGGTGATAGAGCTGCGAAATCTGATAGCCCTGCGGCAAATCGGCATAGAAATAATTCTTGCGGTCAAAACGGCTCCAGCGGTTGATCTGGGCGTTGATGGCAAGGCCAGTGCGCACCGCCTGACGGATGCATTCTGCATTGGGCACGGGCAGCATGCCGGGCATGGCGGCATCCACCAGCGAGACCTGCGTATTGGGTTCCGCGCCAAAGCTGGCCGCCGCACCGGAAAACAGCTTGGATTTTGACACGACCTGCGCGTGGACTTCCAGCCCGATGACGACTTCCCAATCGCCCGTGGTGCCCTGAATACGATAGCTGCTCATCTTACCACCATTTACCCGGGCGGGCGGCAAAGCCCGCGCGTTCTTCTATTGCAAGGCCGGCATTGAGAACGGTTTGTTCATCCAGCGCCTTACCGATAATCTGAAGGCCCAAAGGCAGGCCCTGCGCATCCAGCCCACCGGGCACCGACATAGCAGGCAGGCCCGCCAAAGATGTCGGCACGGTGAAGACATCGTTCAGATACATGGCCAGCGGATCGGCGCTTTTTTCACCTAGGCCAAAGGCGGCGCTGGGCGCGGTCGGCGTCAGCAGCAGATCACAGCTTTCCCAAGCCCGGTCAAAATCGCGGGCGATGAGCGTGCGTACCTTTTGCGCCTGTGTGTAATAGGCATCGTAAAAGCCCGCCGAGAGCACATAGGTGCCAATGAGGATGCGACGCTTCACCTCTGCCCCAAAGCCTGCCGCGCGGGTGGCGGCATACATGTCTTGCAGATTGGCCCCATCCGGCAAGTCACGCAGGCCATAACGCACGCCATCATAGCGGGCGAGGTTGGACGAAGCTTCGGCTGGCGCAATGATGTAATAAGCGGGCAGCGCATATTTGGTGTGCGGCAACGACACATCGACAATCTCGGCGCCCGCATCTTTCAGCCAATTTATGCCCTGTTCCCAAAAGGCTTCAATTTCGGCGGGCATGCCATCGACGCGATATTCCTTTGGAATGCCGACTTTCTTGCCCTTCAGGCTGGCGGACAGGCCCGCTTCCCAATTCGGCACGGGGAGGTTGAGCGAGGTTGCGTCCTTCGCGTCAAAGCCCGCCATATTTTCCAGCAAGATCGCGCAGTCGCGGACATCGCGCGCCATGGGTCCTGCCTGATCCAGCGAAGAGGCAAAGGCCACCACGCCCCAGCGTGAGCAGCGGCCATAGGTGGGCTTAATGCCCGAAATCCCGGTAAAAGCCGCAGGCTGACGAATCGATCCGCCCGTGTCCGTCCCCGTCGCACCCGGCACAATCCGCGCAGCAATAGCAGAGGATGATCCGCCCGAAGACCCACCGGGGGCAAGGGCCGCGGTGTCGCCATTATTGCGCCGCCAGGGGGAAATCACATTGCCGAAATAGCTTGTCTCATTGGAAGAGCCCATGGCAAATTGATCAAGGTTCAGCTTGCCCAACATGCCAGCGCCCGCGCGCCAGAGATTGCCGGACACGGTCGATTCATATTGCGGGGTAAAGCCTTCCAACATGTGGCTGGCAGCCGTCGTCTGCACGCCTTGTGTGGCGAACAAATCCTTCATACCAATGGGCACGCCTGACAAAGGCTTGAGCGTGCCAGACGCCCGATCCTTATCCGCGGCATCGGCAGCGGCCAGCGCATGATCTGGCGTTTCCAAGATGAAGGCGTTGAGCGCCTTTGCGCCCGCAACCGCGTCGTTAAAGGCAAGGGCGACATCGCGGGCGGAAAATTCCCCCTTGGCAACCCCATCGCGCAGGGCGGCAATGCCCAAATCTGTCAGAATCGTCATTATTCAATCACCTTTGGCACGGCGAAAAAGCCATGTTCGGCCTGTGGCGCGTTCTTCAAAACGGCATCGCGCATATTGCCATCTGTCACCGCGTCTTCGCGCAGGCGCAGCGTATTGGGGATCACCGCGGTCATCGGCTCGACAGCGGCGGTATCCACTTCGCCCAGCTGTTCAATCCAGCCGAGGATGTTGTTCAGTTCAGGCGCCATCGCCTCAACTTCGGCATCGGTCATCGCGATACGGGCAAGCGAGGCGATCTTGCGGACGGTTATGTGGTCGACAGACATGGAATTCCCTGATGGTCGGTTCAGCACAGACTCTAGGAGCCGCGCCTAGCAGTGCCCCTCGCGCCCTGCAAGCCGATGCCCGCGTCACCAAGGCGCTTCACCTCTCTGGCCAGAGCCTCTAACGAGACAATTATGACGCGCATTCGCATCCTCCACACCAACCCGGCGCTCGGGCCGCTCGATTATCGCGTGCCGCATGGCATGGATGTCGCGCTGGGCAGCATCGTGCGCGTGCCGCTTGGCCCGCGTGAGATGGTGGGCGTGGTCTGGGAAGAGGCGGCCCTGCCGACGGAAACGGTCGGCGATAATCGCCTGCGCAATATCTTAGAGGTGTATGACGTGCCTCCGCTGGGCGCGCCGCTGCGCCGTCTGATCGAATGGACGGCGGACTATTATCTTGCCCCGCCGCAATCGGTGCTGCGCATGGCCCTTTCCTCTGCCGCCGCGCTGGAGGGCGCACGCACGGTCACCGAATATCGCCTGTCGGGACGGCAGCTGGATCGCATGACGCCGCAGCGCGCGCAGGCGATGGATCGGATCGGAAATCGGCAGGGCCTGCTTCGCGAATTGGCGGAATTGGCCGATGTGTCCGAAGCCGTTGTGCGCGGGCTGGTGAAGGCAGGCGTGTTGGAAGGGGTTGAGGTTGCGCTCGATGCCCCCTTTGTCGCCCCGGACCCTGATTATGCCCCGCCAGACCTGAGCGCAGAGCAACAAGCCGCAGCGGAGGATCTGGTCGCGCTTGTCACGGCCCATGACTTTGCCCCCGTCCTGCTCAATGGGGTGACCGGCTCTGGCAAAACCGAAGTATATTTTGAGGCAGTGGCGCAGGCGCTGTGCCGGGGGCAGCAGACGCTGGTCCTCTTGCCCGAAATTGCCCTGACCGAGCCCTTTTTGCGGCGCTTCATGGATCGTTTTGGCCATGCCCCTGTCGCTTGGCATTCTGACCTGCGTCAGTCTGAGCGGCGGCGGGCCTATCGCGCCATTTCCAGTGGAGAGGCACTGGTGACGGTCGGCGCGCGCTCGGCGCTTTATCTGCCCTATCGCAATTTGGGCTTGATTATCGTCGATGAAGCCCATGAAACCAGCTTTAAGCAGGAAGATGGCGTTCAATATCACGCCCGGGATGCCGCCGTGATGCGCGGGCATTTTGAAAAGATTCCCGTTATCTTAGCCACCGCCACCCCCGCCATCGAAACCCGCCAGCAAGTGGCGCAAGGCCGCTATCGCGAGGTGCAATTGCCGGGGCGCTATGGCGCGGCCCAAGTGCCGAGCATCGCTGCGATCAACCTTGTCCAGACGCCGCCAGATCGAGGGAGCTGGCTGGCCCCGCCCTTGGTCACGGCGATGACCGAGACGTTAGACCGGGGGGAGCAGGCGCTGCTGTTCCTTAATCGCCGGGGCTTTGCCCCGCTCACCCTGTGTCGCCATTGCGGGCATCGCTTTCAATGCCCCAATTGCACGGCATGGATGGTGGAACATCGGCTGACCAATCGGCTTCAATGCCATCACTGCGGCCATGTCGAGCCCCCACCGCGCGCCTGCCCGGAATGCGCGACAGAAGATGCACTGGTCGCCTGTGGCCCCGGTGTCGAACGGATATCGGATGAGGTGGGCCTCCTCTTTCCCACTGCGCGCCGCGCCGTTGTCACGTCCGACACGCTATGGTCGCCGGCCAAAGCGGCAGATTTCGTCGCACGGATGGAGGCGGGAGAAATTGATATCGTCATCGGCACGCAATTGGTGACCAAGGGTTATCATTTCCCCAATCTGACTCTGGTCGGCGTGGTCGATGCCGATCTGGGCCTGCAAGGCGGGGATTTGCGGGCGGCAGAACGCAGCTTTCAACAGATCATGCAGGTGGCAGGCCGCGCCGGACGCGCGGTGAAGCCCGGCCATGTCTATCTGCAAACGCATGAACCCGATGCCCCGGTGATGCGCGCCCTGATTTCTGGCGATGCGGAAAGTTTCTATGCCGCCGAAACAGAGGCCCGTCGCCTCGCAAATGCCCCGCCCTTTGGCCGGTTTGCCGCCATCATCGTCTCGTCAGAAAATCTGCGTGAGGCAGAAGCCATTGCGCGGCAAATTGCGGAGTCCGCCCCAAAGATAGAAGGGATGGATGTCTATGGCCCCGCGCCTGCGCCGCTCGCCATGCTGCGCGGCCGCCACCGCCAGCGCCTCCTCGTCCATGCGCGCCGCACGCTCGATGTGCAGCACGTGCTGCGCGACTGGCTCGGCACACTCACCTGGCCCCGCCGCGTGCGTGTGAGTGTCGATATTGATCCCTATAGTTTTGTTTGATCAACGCCTCTTTGCCTGAGCGACGAGCGGCCCTACATCTGGCCCATGCTGAACGCCCAAAACGCACCCGCCGCCCCGTCCGTCATCCGCCGCGCGGACTATACGCCGCCCGATTGGCTGGTGCCGGATATCGCGCTTGAGTTTGATCTTCACCCGGCAAAGACGCGGGTTCGGGCAAGGCTGACACTTGTTCGCAATGGCGCGCATGATCGGCCTATCCGGCTCGATGGCGATGGCCTGACGCCCTTAAGCGTCAAAGTGGATGGCGCGATGGCCAGTGGGTGGTCGCTGCAAGAGGGTGCTTTGGTCATCCCCATCACAAGCGATCAGGCGGTTTTGGAGACCGAAGTGGAAATTGCGCCAGAGGCCAATTCTCAGTTGATGGGTCTTTATGCGTCGGCCGGTCTGCTCTGCACCCAGTGCGAGGCAGAAGGCTTTCGGCGGATCACTTTCTTTCCCGATCGGCCCGATGTGCTCAGTCGATATCAGGTGCACATGACGGCGGATAAGGCGCTTTTCCCCGTGCTGCTGGGTAATGGCGATTTGACCGGGTCGGGCGATTTGGCGGGCGGACGCCATTGGGCGGAATGGACCGACCCTTTCCCGAAGCCTAGCTATTTGTTCGCGCTTGTCGCAGGCCAGCTCTTTGCCAATCGCGACAGCTTTACGACGCAGTCGGGCAAGTCGGTCAATCTCGCCATCTGGGTGGCAGAGGTGGATGTGCCCAAGACCGCACACGCCATGGAAGCGCTGAAGGCCAGCATGCGTTGGGACGAAGATGTCTATGGTCGCGAATATGATCTGGGTCAGTTTAACATCGTGGCCGTTGCCGATTTTAACTTTGGCGCGATGGAAAATAAGAGCCTCAATATCTTTAACTCGCGCTACATATTGGCCGATCCCGATACCGCGACCGACCTTGATTATGATGCCGTGGCCGCTGTGGTTGCGCATGAGTATTTCCACAATTGGTCGGGCAATCGCGTCACCTGCCGGGATTGGTTTCAGCTGAGCCTGAAAGAAGGCTTTACCGTGTTTCGCGATCAATGTTTCTCTGCCGATCAGGGGTCGGCTGCGGTGAAGCGGATTGAGGATGTGCGCGTGCTGCGGGCCGCGCAATTCCCGGAAGACGCAGGGCCGCTCGCCCATCCCATTCGGCCGGAAAGCTATATCGAGATTTCAAATTTCTATACGGCCACCATCTACAATAAGGGCGCGGAGATTATCCGCATGCTCCACACAATGCTGGGCCGGACCGCCTTTCGAAAAGGCTGCGATCTGTATTTTGATCGGCATGACGGGACCGCTGCGACCTGCGAAGATTTCGTCCGCGCGATGGAAGATGCAAGCGGGCAAGACCTCAGCCAGTTTCGGCGCTGGTATGCAACGGCCGGCACGCCAAAGGTTAAGGCGACGGTCGCGGGGGATCGCCTGATCCTGGACCAATCCCTGCCCGACACGCCGGGGCAAGCGGATAAGCAGCCAATGGTCATCCCAATCAAGCTCGCGCTTTTTGATCGGGCGACGGGCGCGCATGATGGGGAGCGTCTGGAAATTCTAACGGAAGCGCGAACCGAAATTCCGTTGAGCAAAGGTGGGGGAACGCCCCCCATCATCTCACTTAATCGTGGCTTTTCCGCCCCTGTGGTGATTGAGAGTGATCGGACGAGTGCTGATCTTGCCTTTTTATCGGCGCATGATGATGATCCCTTTGGTCGGTTTGAGGCCATGCAGCAGTTGATGCTCGATACGCTGATCCATGCCGTCTCCACGGGAACTTCCGATCATGCGCCTGTCATCGCGGCGGTGCGCACCACGCTCACCAATTATGCGCTGGACGCGGCCTTTATTGGGGAGGCGGTGCTGCTCCCGTCAGAGGCGCTGATCGGCGATCAGATGGATCAAGTGGATCCCGATGCCATCCATGCGGCGCGGGATGCGCTTCGGCAGGATCTTGGCACCGAGCTTCAGGGGCTTTGGGAGGCCGCGTATCACAGCCATGCTGCCGCGCGGTTTGAATATTCGCCTGAGGCGAAGGGCGCACGACGGCTGCGCAATGTTGCGCTGGGGTATCTGGCGGCGGCGCGCGCGGCTGATGCCGGGTCGCTTGCCTGTGGCCCAATTGCGGCAGCGGCCCCCAGCACTGACCGGGTTGCCGCCCAGGGCCCGCGTGCCCATGGCCATGCGGCTGACCGGACGAGT
>JBJTAW010000275.1:0-3704 GCA_046091025.1 Chakrabartia sp.
ATATGTACCGATCACGTCGCCGACGACGCGCGCAGACTTTTTATAGGCCCCTGTCGGATCCAGCTTCAACTGACGCATCGCCCAGAGCAGGCGACGGTGGACCGGTTTCAGGCCGTCCCGTAAATCAGGCAGCGACCGCGCCGTGATAGTCGACATGGCATAGACCAGATAGCGTTCCGACAAGGCCGCATCGAACGGCGCATCGACAATGGAGTCGAATGGGTCTTCGGGCGTGTCGATCAGATCTGCCATGAGGGGCGTCTAGCGGATTGAAACAGGCTTGGAAATCGGGTCAGGCCGTTTTGGGCCGCCGGACCAAACCTTCCTGTGCACAAGTGGCAACAAGGCGGCCATCGCGCGTGTAAATCGACCCGCGATTAAAACCGCGACCCCGCGCCGCCCAAGGGCTGTCGCAATGATAGAGCAGCCAATCATTGACGTTCACATCATCATGGATCCACACGGCATGATCCAAACTGGCGGACATGAAGCCGGGCGTTACCCAAGTCACGCCATGCGGCAACGTGGATGTGCCCAGCAAATAACTGTCGCTGGCATAGGACAGGATCGCGCGGTGCATCGCTGGATCAGCGTCAATCGGCGCCGCTAGGCGGAACCAGATGTCTTGCACCGCCGGATCCCGCTTTTCCGTACCCAACCAGTCGCGTGGGTCGACGGGGCGATATTCAATCGGCCTTGGCTGGGTGAACCGTTCGCGCATCGGTTCGGGAATCTTGTCAGCAAAGCGCAGGCGCAATTCCGTTTCGTTCGCAAGATCCTCAGGACCAGGCGCATTCGGCATGGCGTCTTGATGGGTGTAGCTTTCTTCCAGCCTTTGGAAGGAGCAAGCCAGATTGAGAATGGGCTTATCCTGCTGCAACGCGATCACGCGGCGGGTGGAAAAACTGCCGCCATCAAAGTCGCGCTCGACGCGATAGGTGATTTCAAAATCCTCGCTGCCCGCGCGCATGAAATAGGCGTGGAGCGAATGGGCAATCCGGTCTTCGGCCACCGTATCCTGCGCCGCCATCAGCGCCTGTGCGATCACCTGTCCGCCAAAGACACGCCCGACCCCGCCGTCTTTGCGGCGGCCAAGATACCAGTCATCCCCCATGCGTTGGACGGAGAGGAGCGCCGTTAAGTCTGCTACAAGCTTTTGAGAGTCTGTTGTCATGACTAGGCGTTTGCGTCGCTTGCTCCATAAATGCAATGCCACAAAAAGGCGAAGGCGGTGTCAGCGCGGCGGTGCGGGTTCCAGCAAACGCCTTATGGTCAAGATACGCACCACGGGGTCAAGCATCTGGCCCTTCATCCACCCCTCTCCCTTGGTCGGTGAGGTTGGGCTTATGTGGATCTTGCGCACCACATCCATCCCATCAACCACATAGCCGAATACGGCATAGCCCTCTGGCTCTTCAACCTTGGGGCGGGCGGGATCAGCATCCAACCCGGCGAGCGGACTGACAAGGATTGAAAAATCACCAGTCGCCGTGCCCGGCGCAAAGCGCGCCATCGATAGCGCCCCTGTCAGATGTTTCAGGTCTGTCATATCGGTTGGCTCATGCGCGATGGGCTTCAAAATGCGCTTGGGGTCATTTTGCGTCCCGCCCTGAACCAGCCCCTGTTCATTGCCCTCATCATCCGTGCCGAGCTTCATCGCCCGGTAAAAAACAGTGCCGTCAAAGCGTTTCTGATCCACATAGCGCAAGAAATTGCCCGCCGTGATGGGCGCATGCTCCCGATCCACCTCTGCCGTGATCACGCCGAGACTTGTCGTGACGACCACCCGGACCCGCGGGGCCGTATCCGGCACAGGCGCCGGGCGCGGCGGCGCGGCGACAGATGGCCGGGCCTTGCGAACGGGCGCCGCATCCGCCGGAAACAAGGCCATCACAAGCACAAAAAGCAGAGCGATCTTGACCATCAAGAGAGCAAGAAACAGCAGCACTTTACTTAACGGCCGTGTCGGAAGGGGTAGGCTTATACGCATCGCCGCATCATGCCGCGCAGAGCGGTCAGATGAAAGCCCGAAATAGGGCCAGGAGGATGTGGGTTGACGCCAAGTGCCTCCCGCCGCAAAGCCTGACCATGCCCGCACACTCAAATTCTGTGCCGAAAAACGGCCTTCCCTTTGCCTTTGGCGCCTATCTCATCTGAGGCTTGATGCCCCTCTATATCAAGCTTTTGGATGGGCTATCCGCTTTTGAAGTTTTGGCGCACCGCATTCTCTGGTCGCTTCCCTTGGCTCTTGGCCTTGTTCTGCTGCTGGGTCTTATGGCCTTGTTCGCAAAATGGCGCCCGTTGGCGCCGTACCCGGCTTTTCTGTGGAGGTCACACTGCTGGCCCCAATCGCCGCCCTCGGCTTGGCGCTGGGCCTCAGCTCACCCAACGGGTTTGGGAGCAGCGCCCCGATCACAGCCTTGCTGATCGGCAGCGGCGCGATGACCGCCGTCCCCCTATTGATGTTTGCAACCGCTGCACGCCGGATAAGCTATACAGCACTCGGCTTTGTCCAAGATATGGCGCCGACCATCGTCTTTTTCCTGAGTATCTTCGTTTGGAAAGAGCCGCTCTCTCCCGAAAAGCTCTTATGCTTTGTGTGCATCTGGGTGGCGGTTGCGATCTTCAGCGTGGATGCCATCCGGCGCGCCCGTAAACCTGCCTCGCGTCAGGAACCCATCGCCCTTGATTGACCCAAAGAAAAAGGGGCCGCATTGCTGCGACCCCTTTTCCATGTCTATCTGATCAGATTAATCAGTCATCATCACCCTTCAGAAAGGCGGGCATATGGTCGGCATTGCCGCCCTCACCGCCCTCTGAGCGCCCCTGACGCGGGCCGCGATCACGGTCACGACCACCGCCGCCACCGCTGCGGCGACGATCCCCATCGCGGCGCGGGCCACGATCCGGACGATCCCCACGCGGTTCGCGCGGTTCACGGGCCGGGCGGGTATCTTCCAGCTCTTCACCGGTTTCCTGATCAACAACGCGCATCGACAGGCGCACCTTGCCGCGGTTGTCAATTTCAAGAACCTTGACCTTGACGTCCTGCCCTTCGGACACAACGTCGGTCGGCTTTTCAACGCGCTCATTCTTCATTTCGGACACGTGGACGAGGCCGTCCTTGCCACCCATGAAGTTCACAAACGCACCGAAATCAACTATGTTGACGACCTTACCATTGTAGATTTTGCCGATTTCCGGCTCTTCAACAATGCCGAGGATCCACGCCTTCGCAGCGTCAATCTGGGCCGGATCAGACGACGAGATCTTGATGATCCCTTCATCATCGATATCGACCTTAGCGCCCGTGGTCGCCACGATTTCGCGGATAACCTTACCGCCCGTGCCGATGATGTCACGGATCTTCGACTTGTCGATCGTGATCGTTTCGATGCGCGGGGCATGGGCCGACAATTCAGTGCGGGCTTCGCCCAGCGCCTTGCTCATCTCACCCAGAATGTGCGCACGGCCTTCCTTGGCCTGCGCCAAAGCCTTTTCGAAGATTTCCTTCGTGATGCCCGCAATTTTAATGTCCATCTGCATCGTGGTGATGCCTTCGGACGTGCCGGCAACCTTGAAGTCCATATCGCCCAGATAATCCTCGTAACCGAGAATATCTATGATGATTGAGACGTCAGTGCCTTCTTTGATCAGACCCATGTCAATGCCGGCGACCTGAATCTTCAGAGTAAGACGCGCAT
>JBJTAW010000276.1:0-3671 GCA_046091025.1 Chakrabartia sp.
CTCCACCATCTCGGCCAGTTCTAACCAGCGCTCTTCGGCCGCATCGCGTTCGGCGCGCAGCCGGTCAATGGACTTGGTGAGTTCGGCAAAGCGGGCCGCGTTTTTCGTGTAAAGATCCGGGTCGGACAGGGCCGCTTCCGCCGCCTCTATCTCCTGCCCCAATTCTTCAACCCGATTGGGGAGGAGGTCATAGTCGCGCTGATCCTTATAGCTCAGCTTCGTCTGTGCCTTTGGGCGCTCCGGGGCAAGAGCTATTGTCGCTGCTTTGGGCTTTGCAACCGTTTTTGGCGCGTCGCGTTTGCGTTCCCAATCGGCATAACCTCCTGCCACAATGTCCACTTTGCCAGAGCCATCAAGACCAAGCGTCAAGGTAACGGTGCGATCCAGAAAGTCGCGGTCGTGGCTTACGATCAGGACGGTTCCATCATAATCGGCAATCACTTCCTGCAATAGGTCGAGCGTCTCCAGATCCAGATCATTCGTCGGTTCATCCAGCACAAGCAGATTGGATTGGCGGGCAAATTCCCGCGCGAGCAATAGCCGGGCCTGTTCCCCACCGGACAAGGTGGCGACGCGCGCTTCAGAAAGCTCGGGATCGAACAGAAACTCGTTCAAATAGCCCTTAATATGCTTTTTCTCGCCGCGTACGGTGACCCAATCCCCGCCATCGGCCAGTACATCGCGTATGCGCTTATCGCCGCTCAACAGCGCGCGCTGTTGATCAATGACAATGCCATTGAGCGTTTTGGCGCGCGTTATGCTGCCGTCATCCGGTGCGACTTCTCCGGTCAGGAGCTTGAGCAACGTGGTCTTGCCTGTGCCATTGGCCCCAACAATGCCAATCCGGTCGCCGCGCTGTATCCGCAGGGTGAAGTTGCGGATGAGCGTGCGCTCGCCAAAGGATTTGCTGACGCCTTCGGCAGAAATGACGGATTTGGACCGCACATCATCGCTTTCAACCGCCAGCTTGGCGGCGCCAGCAGGGCCAATCATCGCGGCGCGGGCGGCACGCATCTGTCCCAGCTTTTCAAGCCGCCCCTGATTGCGCTTGCGCCGCGCTGTGACGCCGCGTTGTAGCCAATGGAGTTCAAGCTTCAGCTTCGCATCCATTTTCTCGGCGGCCCGCGTCTCTCCGGCGTAGATTTTTTCTTGCCAGGCCTCGAACCCACCAAAGCCGACTTCGGCGCGGCGCACATTGCCGCGATCCAACCACAAAGTCTGTTTGGTCAAGCGGGTGAGAAAGGTTCGGTCATGGCTGATGACAAGGAATGCGCCCCGAAACCGGTTGAGCCAATCTTCCAGCCAGTCAATGGCTGCCAAATCGAGATGGTTGGTCGGTTCATCTAACAACAACACATCCGGGTTCATTGCCAGCGCACGAGCAATGGCGGCGCGCCGCCGCTCCCCGCCTGAGGCTGTCGCGGACTCGCGCGACAGGTCGATCCCCAATTGTCCGGCAATGGCCTCTACTTCATGAAGCGGCGGCCCATTGGTGCCAGAAACGGCATAGTCCCGCAGCGTTGCAAATCCGGTCAGATCGGGTTCCTGCTCTAACAGCACGACATTGGTGCCCGGCACAATCGTGCGGCGGCCCTCATCGGACTCAACGCGATTGGCAAGCAGCTTGAACAGCGTGGTTTTTCCGGCGCCATTGCGCCCAATCAGCGCCAACCGGTCACGTTCGCCGACATAGATATCAAGGCCGCGAAACAGCCACCCCGACCCTTGGACGAGCCCAAGGCCCTCATAAGTTAAAACTGGTGCTGACATGTGACCGAACCGTGTTAGGAAAAGATTATGCAGCTTTTTAAGGCCACACGTCTATTCATGGATTATTCAATTCAGCCTGCTATGCGCTCAAATCGTGTCTGACAATAACGCCTCGATAAAGCTTTGTGCTCTTCTTCTCATCGGACTGTCGCTGACGCCGCCTGTATCGGCGCAGATGGGTCGTCGGGGAGAGCAGGATGCCGCGATGAACGCGACCAGGCGGGGATCTGTTATGTCGCTGCGCGATATTGAGGGAACGATTGTTCCCGCCATGAAGCGCCGCGGCGCAAACTATATTGGTGCGGAATATGATCCGGATGTGATGCGCTATCGCCTAAAATTTGTGCGCGGCTCATCTGTGATCTGGGTTGATGTAGATGGCCGCACCGGTGCCGTCCTTGCGCAGGCAGGGGATTGAAGATGGCGCGTGTGCGCAAAGGGATACAGGAGCGTGCATGCGCAGCCTGATTGTCGAAGACGAGCCAACGCTAGGGAACCAGTTGAAATCCACACTTGAGCAGACGGGCTATGCCGTTGATTTGGCGACAGATGGAGAGGATGGCCATTTCATGGGCGCGACCGAGGCCTATGACGCGATCATCCTTGATCTGGGCCTGCCCGAAGTGGATGGGCTGACGGTGCTGGATCGCTGGCGCAAAGAAGGCCGGGCCACGCCAGTGTTGGTGCTGACCGCGCGCGACAGCTGGTCAGATAAGGTGGCCGGGCTTGATGCCGGGGCAGATGATTATCTCGCCAAGCCGTTTCAGACGCAGGAATTGATTGCGCGGCTTCGGGCACTGATCCGGCGGGCGTCCGGCAATGCCTCATCGGAACTGGCGGCAGGTACAGTAAGGTTGGACACCCGGTCAGGTCGCGTGACATTGGCGGGAGAGCCCGTCAAAATGACTGCGCAGGAGTATAAGCTGCTCAGTTACCTCATGCACCATAAGGGCAAGGTGGTGAGCCGTACCGAGCTCATCGAACATATTTATGACCAGGATTTTGACCGGGATTCCAACACGATCGAAGTGTTCGTCACCCGCATCCGCAAAAAATTGGGGCAGGATGTAATCACCACCATCCGGGGCCTTGGCTACAGCCTGGAAGATCCGGCTGCCTGATATGAGCAGGGCAGCGACGCGACAGCCGGGCGGTTCGCTTGGCCAGCGCATGATCTTGATTGCCACTGCGTGGATTGCGATCCTGCTGCTTGGCGGCGGGCTGGCCCTGGATCGCGTGTTAACGCGCACTGTGACGAATAGCTTTGATTCCGGCCTTGAATATATGATGACGCAGATGATTGCGTCGGCTGAAATTGGACCAGATGGCGAAGTGCGCCTCAACCGCCCGCTGGGAGATCAGCGGTTTCTTGAGCCTTATTCGGGCATGTACTGGCAGGTGAGCGGGGCGGCCTATGATCCTTTTCGGTCGCGTTCGTTGTGGGATCAGGCGTTGCGGATCAACCCCTCCCATGGCGATGATAAGTCCCATTTTTACGACAGCAGCGAATTCCCCAAGGAGCAGTTGCGGATTGTG
The DNA here is from genome assembly GCA_046091025.1 of Chakrabartia sp. GTDB lineage: Bacteria > Pseudomonadota > Alphaproteobacteria > Sphingomonadales > Sphingomonadaceae > Aquisediminimonas. Next base: position 3,307 of record JBJTAW010000276.1, read on the forward strand.
GAGCGGGATATTTATCTGCCGACCTCCAAAACCCGCTGGCGCTTTCAAGTTGCCCAAGCGCGCGCTTCGCTGGATGCGCAGATAGAGACATTGCGCGCCACCATTGTCAAAAGCTTCGCCGTTCTTGCTCTTGGCTTGATTGCCATGGTTGCGTTGCAGACGCTCTATGGCCTCTGGCCGCTGCGACGGCTGCAAGTGGCAATTGCGGAAATGCGTGCGGGCCGCGCCCGTCGGATCGAAGCAAGGACGCTTCCGAGCGAAGTCGAGCCTCTGGTGGTTGAGCTGAACGGCTTGCTGGAACATGATGAGAAGCAGGCGGCAGAAGCGCGAGAGCATGCCGGAAATCGAGCCCATGCGCTCAAAAC
>JBJTAW010000277.1:0-3072 GCA_046091025.1 Chakrabartia sp.
GGATATAGGGCGGCAGCGCGCTGGGCGCAAAGCCTCCCTACCCGACCGACGCATTTAGCCTTTCGACAGCCTCGGCATAGTCCGACATAAAATCCTGCACGACCGACCGAGCAGAGACGATATTATCGACCAGCCCAACGCCTTGGCCGACAAAATAGGTCACAAGAGGTCGGGCATCGGCATTGCCACCTTCTGCAGATTTGGTCGCTTTGTGGATGGCGGGTTCAGCGATGAGAGACTGCATCGGCATGGGCAGCGCGCCGGGGCTGTCTGGCCCTTCCCAGGCGTCTGTCCAAGCGGAAACAAGCTGACGGGAATACTTGCCCGTCCGGCCCTTAGACCGCACCGTGTCACGCGACCGCGCGGCCACCATCTTTTCGCGGAAAATCTGCGAGCATTCGCTTTCCGTCGTGGCCAGCCAGACCGACCCCGTCCAGGCCCCTGCTGCACCCATGGCCATACAGGCTGCCATTTGGGATCCTGTCATGATCCCACCTGCCGCCAGCACAGGGACATCATGCCCTGCGGCTTTCAGGGCGCGCACCACCTCTGGGATGAGGACGATGGTCGATACTTCGCCGCAATGGCCCCCGGCCTCTCCGCCTTGGGCGACAATCACGTCACAGCCCGCTTCGGCGAGACGCAAGGCATGTTCCTTCGCCCCGGCCAGTGCGCCCACTGGCACATTATGCGCCCGGCCCATCTCAACCATTTCGGCAGGCGGCACGCCCAGCGCATTCACGATCATCCGAATAGGGTGATTAAAGGCGACGCGCAAAAGCTCCATCGCTTCTTCCGGCCAGAAGGGCGGCGGCGCATCATCGCTCTGCGCGCGGGCATGCGCACCTGCGCTGTCGATGCCGTGTGACTTCAACAGAGTGTCGACAAAGTCACGATGCGCCTGCGGTATGCGTTCGGCGAGCTTTTTGGACGTCAGATCTTTCTCATGCTTCACGCTGAGATTCTCTGGGATCAGAACGTCGATGCCATAGGGCTTTCCATCCACATGGGCATCAATCCATTGCAGCTCCACCTCAAGCTGTTCGGGATTAAAGGCGGTTGCCCCCAACACGCCAAATCCGCCCGCTTTGGACACGGCGGCCACAACATCGCGGCAATGGCTGAAGGCAAAAAGCGGAAATTCAGTGCCCAATCGGGCACACAGATTATCGGTCATATTGGCCTCTCCTTGTGGGATGTGTATCACCAAGCTGATCGGGGAACACAAGCATGTCAAAAGCATCGGTTTTTCTGGCGGCCCTTATTCTGGGTCTGGGACTTGGCATCCTGCTGGATAGCCAAGCCCATGGGCTGACGGAAGCCGCCGATATTGTCGGCACCTTATGGCTCAATGGCTTGCGGATGACGGTGGTGCCCCTCGTCGTTGCCCTGCTGATCACGGGCATTGCGCAAACTGCGGCCGCGGCCCGCGCGGGTAAGCTCGTCATGCGGGCCGTCATCACCATGATGGTTATTCTTTGGGCCTCGGCAACTATGGCTGCCTTTGTGACGCCCGCGCTGCTCGCCGCCTTTCCGATGCCAGCAGAAGCGGGGGCCGCGCTCAAATCTGCGCTCTCGACAGCCCCAGATACGGGCGAGGTGAAGCCCTTTGCCGACTTCATCCGCGCCATCGTGCCCACCAATCCGGTCAATGCCGCGGCCAGTGATGCCATCTTGCCGTTGATTGTCTTTACCACCGCCTTTGCCTTTGCCGTCACCTGCCTGCCAGAGGAGAAGCGCAGCCTGATCGGCGGCTTTTTTGAAGCGGTGTCGGATGCGATGCTGATTGTCATCAATTGGGTGCTGGCGCTGGCCCCAATTGGTGTTTTTGCATTGGCCTATGTCGTTGGGGCAAAGGCCGGGGCAGCGGCACTTGGGGCGCTGGCCCAGTATGTCGCGATCGTCTCGGCGACCGGCAGTGTTGTCTGGATGCTCGCCTTTGCGCTTGCCACCATTGGTGGGCGACGCAACCCGATCCGCTTTTTCCGCGCGGCCATCCCGGCCCAAGCGGTAGCCATTTCGACACAATCTTCGCTCGTGTCGCTCCCCGCGATGCTGCGCGGGGTGGCAGCCCTGGGTGTGCCGCCCGCAACGGCGGACCTTGTGATGCCTGTTGCCGTTGCCATCTTCCGCGCCACTGGCCCGGCCATTAACTTGGCTGTTGCGATTTATGTTGCGCATTGGATGGGGGTGGAACTGACCCCCTGGATGCTGGCGGCGGGTGTTGCCGCAGCCGCCACGACAACCTTGGGGGCCGTCAGCCTGCCCGGCACCGTCAGCTTTGTGACCTCAATCGCACCCATTTCGCTTGCTATGGGCGTGCCGGTAGAACCGCTGGCCTTGCTGATTGCGGTGGAGACCTTCCCTGATATCATGCGCACTTTGGGCAATGTCACAATGGATATGGCGGTCACCACGACCATTTCGGAACGGGCGGGCGACGCGCCGGAAAAGACAGCCGCCCATTAGCCCCAAAGAACGTTAAAGCCAGATCCAGATGCCAGCGACTGGCGCGCCAAGCATGGGGTGAACATAGGTCACCCCCAACCAGATCACGATGCCCAGCAGGACGACGGTCAGGCCCGGCCAGATCGTTGAGACCGGCGCCCTGCCTGAAAGCTGGAGGCCAAAGGGCCAAAAGCTCGTCCGCTGCGCCCAGCCCTTCCACGCGTCGCCCAACAAGGCCGCCTTTTTGTGATCCTGCCCGGCAGAGCCGCCCCACGCGAGCAGCAAAATGCCGCCGGTTAGAACAAAGCTGGCGGCATAAGGCGCAACCAGAGCGTGCACCAAAGCCCAGATCGCAAAGCCCCACATCATGGGATGGCGCGTGATACGAAAAACGCCATGCGCCGGACGGGCGGCGGCGGCCTCTGCATTTGGGGCGGGCAGCGCCGGATTGCCAATAAGCGACCCAACAAAGAGAATGGATCCAATCAGCATCAGGCCAGAGGCAATGACCCAAAGCCCCTCACCAGCTTGCCAAGCAAAATCCCCGCGCGGCGCATCCCGAAAGGCGAAATACACCCAGGCAAAGGTCGCCAGAGACACAAGCGAGTCGACACCGCGAAACGG
>JBJTAW010000278.1:0-8467 GCA_046091025.1 Chakrabartia sp.
CCGGGCGGGGTGCCACCACTTTGAGGCCAAAGCTCGGGTCAAGGTCAGAGGCAAGGCCGCTGGCCCGCTTTTTGGGGATGGCGGGGCCACCCGTTGCGATCACCAGCGCGCGGGCTCTTTTTCCTGCGACATGAAACAGGCCATCGGCATGGCCAATCTCTCCAATGTCGGTGGAAAAGGCAAAGTCGACCCCGCCCGCCGCGCATTCGGCCATCAGCATGGCCACAATATCGCGTGCGGTGTCATTGCAGAACAGCTGGCCCAGCGTCTTTTCATGCCAGCCAATGCCATAGCGATCGACCAGCGCGATAAAATCCGCCGGGCGATACCGGCCCAGCGCCGATTTGGCGAAATGCGGATTGGCCGACAGATACCGATCCGCCGCCGTTTCCACATTGGTGAAATTACACCGGCCGCCGCCGGAAATCAGGATCTTCTTCCCCGGCTCTGCCGCATGATCGATCACCAGCACGCGCTGGCCCAATTGCCCCGCGGTCGCCGCGCACATCAGGCCGGCGCCGCCTGCACCAAGGATAATTGCGTCATAGGGGGCAGATGTCATGCCGCTGCCCTAGAGCAAGCCGGGCGCAACGACAAATCTGCCGTCAGTCTAAACCATGTTGGCGGCTCGCTGGTTGAACATGCCTCGTGCCTGCTGGACATATGCTGGAATGTGGGTCCTCCTCCAGCTGCTCCGCCGCACCATATTGCATGGTCGCCTGATGATCATCGACGCGACCGGGCGCAGCTATGGCTTTGGCAAGGCTCATCCAGATTTTTCGCAGGTGACGATGCGTTTTGCCGATGGCCGGGTGGCGCGGGACATTATCCGCAACCCACGGCTTGGCTTTGGCGAGGCTTGGCTCGATGGGCGACTCTTGTTTGAAGAGGGGGATATTGCCGCCTTCCTCACCCTGTTTCGCAAAAACGCCTCTTGGGAAAAGGGGGGCGAAGGCCTGACCCCCAAGGGCCTGTTGCGCCGCGCGGGATCAGAGGCGCTGGCCCGGCTGGATCGGTTCAACTGGGAACGCAAATCCCGCCGCAATGTCGCGCATCATTATGATCTGGAGGGTCGGCTGTTCGATCTCTTTTTGGATGCAGACCGCCAATATAGCTGCGCCTATTTCACCGATCCTGCCAACAGTCTGGATCAGGCACAGGCGGATAAAAAGGCGCATATTGCCGCCAAGCTGGCCCTCGCCCCCGGTCAGCGTGTGCTCGATATTGGCTGCGGCTGGGGCGGCATGGCGCTGTACCTTAATCGCCTGGCCAATGTGGATGTGCTGGGCATCACCCTGTCCGAAGAGCAGTTGAAGGTCGCCCGTGCGCGGGCCGCTGCCGCCGGTGTTGCGGATCGGGTGCGGTTTGAGCTGCTCGATTATCGCGCTGTGACGGGTCAATTTGACCGCATTGTCTCCGTCGGCATGTTTGAACATGTGGGGCCGCGCCACTTCCGCAGCTTTTTCGCCAAGGCAAAATCGCTCCTCAGCGAAGATGGGGTGATGCTGCTCCACACAATTGGCCGCATGGGAAAGCCGAGCACGACGGACCCGTTTACGGCCAAATATCTCTTCCCCGGCGGCTATAACCCGTCCCTGTCAGAAGTGGTTGCCGCCAGCGAAAAGACCCGCCTGATCCTGACGGATGTTGAGGTGCTGCGCCTCCATTATGCCCAGACGCTCGACATATGGCTGGAGCGCACCCATGCCGCGCGCGACGACATCATCCGCCTATATGACGAGCGGTTTTTCCGGCTGTGGGAATTTTATCTGGCGGGTGCATCGGGCGCATTCCGCTATGGCGGGCTGGTCAATTTTCAGCTTCAATATGCGCGCAATCGCGGCACCTTGCCCATCACGCGCGATTATATGCGCGACGCTGAACATCTTTATCGTCAGCAGGCGGGGCCCGCCCCAAAATAGGGACGGGCCATTTCCGCCTCAGTTAGCGCGACGATCTTTCATCACCTTGCGGATTTCAACACGGCGTTCGCGCCGCTCATCCGGCGTGATTTTGCCATCCTTATTGGTGTCCGCCCGGTCAAAGCGGGCGAGCGCGGAGGTGAGCGCTTCGGGCTCGGTCACTTTGCCATCCTTATTGGCGTCGGCCATGTCGAACATCTGGCCTTCACCCATCATGCCACCCGCGCCACCCATCATCATATGGCCGGCCATATCCTTATGATGGGCGTCAAATTCACCCCTGCTGATCGCGCCATCCTTATTGGCATCCATATCGGCAAACATCCGATCCTGCATCTCTTTGCGCTGTGCGGCTTGATGTGCTGCAATTTCATCGCGGGTGATCGCACCATCTTTATTCGCATCCAGTGTTGCGAACTGCGCCTGCACCAGAGCGGTCACATCGGCGCGCGCCATGGGGGGCATGACGGGCTTGGGCATGGCGTGATCGGCATGGTCGGCCATTTGGGCGTTGAGCGGTGTGGCGAGCAGCATTGCGGACCCCGCGAGAAGAATGGATTTGGACATGCGCGTCTCCTTCAGATGATCGGTCAATTTTGGTCGCCTGTTCGCGCCCCCTTTTACAGAACCTTCATGTCGCCCAGATGAACGGATCATTGCGGGCAGGAAGCGGAACATTGTTCTTACGCCGCTCTTGCGCTAAGGCTTTGACATTGCCCCGGTAGCCGGGGCGTTGTGCTTTATTCGACGTCAGGACCGCCACATGAACCGTCGCCGCCAGATTTACGAAGGCAAGGCTAAGATCCTTTACGAAGGGCCAGAACCGGGAACGCTCATCCAATATTTTAAGGATGATGCGACCGCCTTTAACGCCAAAAAAAAGGGCACGATTAACGGCAAGGGCGTGATCAACAACCGTATCTCTGAGCATGTATTTACGCTGCTGGCCAATATCGGCATTCCGACGCACTTCATCAAACGCCTCAACATGCGCGAACAATTGGTGCGGCAGGTGGATATCATCCCGATCGAAGTCGTTGTGCGCAATGTGGCCGCGGGATCTTTGTCCAAGCGCGTGGGCGTGGAAGAAGGCACGCAGCTGAGCCGGACCATCCTTGAATATTATTATAAGGATGATGCGCTGGGCGATCCGCTGATCACCGAAGAGCATATTGCCTGTTTCGGCTGGGCCAGCCCTGAAGAGCTGCACGACATTGCCGATATGGCGATCCGCATTAACGACTTCATGTCGGGCCTTTTTGCCGGGATCGGCATTCGCTTGGTCGATTTTAAGCTGGAATTTGGCCGGCTTTGGGAAAATGATTTTGCGCGCGTCATCCTCGCCGATGAAATTAGCCCGGATGGCTGCCGCCTTTGGGACATGGTCTCGGGCGAGAAGCTCGACAAGGATCGGTTCCGCCGTGATTTGGGGGGGGAAGTCGAAGCCTATCAAGAAGTGGCGCGCCGCCTTGGCCTGTTGCCCGAAGGTGCCGACAGTGCCGTGCTTGACCTTGAAACCCACCGAAAAAAGCTTCGCTAATAATTACAGCAAGAGATTAACAATAGGTCTCAATTTAATATCACAATTCTATTAATCAATATATTTTGGCAATGACTTGGCGAAGAAGTTATTTGTTAGCCGCTAGGGGTTTTTATTGCGGCGATTTACCGTGCATCTGCTTGATTTCATAAAGTCGTGCGAGACAGAATTGAGCACACGTCTTGTCACTTTTGACTTCCAGATCTTATTTCACCTTTACGCGAACGGGCCATCCCCCTCCATGTCTGTCATGGCGGCGACCAATGCGTCGCTTGCAGCCTTCGTCAAGACGATCAAACGCATGACCGAAGACGGGCTACTCGTTGTCGAATCCGGCGTCGAAGATCGCCGGGTGCGCAATTATGACCTTGCCCCGTCTGTGCGGGCCATGATGGCCACCCTGCTCACCCTGCATTTGGGCGATCGCGCTGCTTAATTAGTTCCGTTCGGATCAATTGGGAGAATATCGGATTCCAGTCCGCTCTGGCCGGTCCCCGTGGTCGGGGCCATAGCCGCCGGGGCGGGTTCCCCCTCCCGCGTCGTGCCTTCCACCCGGCGAAACACATAAGAATAGAGTTCCGGCTGAGACAAAACCACTTCGGCCTGGGTCCGGTTGATAACGGGCACGCCCACATTTGAGACCTGCACGAATTTCAACGCCAGCTGACTGCCGCCGCCAGCCCCCGGCAGAACCAGCGCCACGAAACGCATGTCATTATTCTTGCTTGCGCCCTTATCACCCGTCTTGCCGCGCTGGCCACTGATCTGGCCCGTCGCGCGATCGATAATGTCGAGCGCATAGCCCGCTTCGCGAAACACGGTGACTGTCTTGTCAAAGGTCGTCTCAATCGGCTGGCCATAGGCCGCACGTTGAAATGTGGAGTCAAAGTTAAACACTGTCCGGTCGGTTTGGATCGGATTGGGCGTCGCACAGGCGGCAAGACCGAGGCTGGTGATCGCAACAAAAGCAAGGACGAGTGGCTGGCGCATCTAATTTTCTCCCAAGAACAGATAAATGTTAGGAATCTCGGCAAGCTTTGTCCATGCCCCACGCGGTCTAGCCGAAAATAGTTTGGCCAGCACCCCCAGCCACCCCTGCATTAAAGCAGTCAGTTTGTGGCACTTATATCTCAAAAAATGATATTTTTCCGCACTTTTTCAACGCTCTGCAAAGGGCGATACAGGTTTGGTGGGGGCCCGGCGGACTTGGATACGCTGATTGGTAGGCTTTGCGCTCGCCTTTCGATCAAGGCCGATGGACCCCCCCGACCTGTTGGCCAGTTTAGACCATAAGAAGTCGTCAATAGACTTGGAAATAGGGGGGGGTGTGACGGACAACGAGGAAAGAGCAGGATAAACTATGGGGCAGTTGACGGCAGGGCTGGCAAATATTGAGCAGCAGTTTCGCCTGCGCGCCATTACGCCCGAATTCGAAATTCTGCTCCGCCTCTATGAGCAAGGCCCGACGCCGTCTGCCAGCTTGCGTGGCAAGTCGCGGACGGCCTCCGCTGCATTCAGCCTTATTCTGAAGCGGCTGGTTGGAAGCGATTTACTGCAAGTCGAACATGACCGCGCTGATCGCCGAGTGCGCAAATATGACCTAACTCCTTCGGCGCGATCGGTGATTAGGGATTTTCTAAAGGAAAGCATGGACAGCGTTACATCGGCCTAATCGCCTAGAGATCCAGCCTATAATAATCACTGTCGCACAAGCCGATATGCGTTTCGATCGTGTTGCGCACAAAAGCGACATGGTGAAATCCGCACCGCAGCAACGCCGCCTTTGACCGCAGATTGCGCGGATCCACATCAGCAAAAAGATGATCGGTGGCCTTCCGGTCCTGCATATGGGCAGTGAACGCCCTGAGCCCTTCGGTCGCAAGGCCCCGCCCCCAATAGTCCCGATGCAAGATGAAACCGAAATCCGGCAGCTTCCAGCAACCAAGCTTGCCAATAATCCGGCCCTCAAATTCCATGAACAGATCAAATTCGGCGGCAACGGGATCGTCAATAACGGGCCTCAACCAGGCTTCGGTCTCGGCCAGTGTGCGATGCGGCGCAAAGGACCAATAGGTCAGCGCCTCAGCATCGCTGAAGATCGCATGAATATCGGCGAGATCGGACATAAGGGGCGGCCGCAGCCGCAGCCGTTCAGTCTCGATCATCCTCGCGCCTCGTATCTGCTTTTCCCCACAGCCCGTGGCTAGAGGGCCTTGCCCGCACCCGTCAATGGAGCGGCGATCGAAAAAGGGAGGCTGTGCGCGGGGGCATGCACTCTGCTTGCCTTGGTCACATTGTTCGTTAGGTTGCTGACGTAACTCACGGGGGGCAGGGCAATGAAAACAAAGCATTTAATCGCGTCCGCAATAGCGCTGTCACTGTCTTTGGGCGCGACGCCTGCTTTCGCGGCAAATTGGGTTTATGTGGGCGAAAGCGTTAACAACGCAGTTTTGTATTATGACGCCGACTCAATCCAACGCTCGGGGAATCAAGTGACTGTCTGGAAGAAGCTCGATCATAGGCGCGATCGAACGACCAAAATACGCACAGCATTATCGCGGACAAGATATGACTGCGCTGAACGGACAGACACCTTGCTTGCACGCGTCTCCTATTATGCGGATGGACCAAGTAAATCGGCCGAGTGGTCGCGTTCTGAGCAAACGGCGGACACCATTTTTCCCGAATCTATGGCGGAAGCGATGCTGGAGGCCGTTTGCGGTGTCGAATAAGTCGATTTAACAACGTGCCGACCCTGTTCCTCAAGATCATGCAAGGCACAGCGGCAGACTAGAAACACAAAGAAAAAGGGGCCGCCATTTCTGGCAACCCCTTGATCTGCTGAAGAGCTTTGTTGACGAAACTTAGCGCTTCGAGAACTGGAAGCTCCGGCGCGCCTTGGCGCGGCCATATTTCTTACGTTCGACCGCGCGGCTATCGCGGGTCAAGAAGCCAGCGGCCTTCACCACACCACGAAGGGCGGGCTCTTGCTTGGTCAGGGCTTGGCTGATGCCGTGCTTGACGGCCCCGGCCTGGCCCGAAAGACCACCGCCCTTAACGGTTGCGATCACATCATATTGACCCGAGCGTTCGGCAATGCCGAAGGGCTGGTTGATGACGAGACGCAGCGTGGGACGCGCAAAATAGACTTCCTGATCACGGCCATTGATCGTGATCTTGCCGGTGCCGGGCTTCACCCAAACGCGGGCAACCGCATCCTTACGGCGGCCGGTGGCATAGGCGCGGCCCTGTGCGTCAACTTCGCGTTCACGAAGCGGGGCAGACGGGGCGACGATAACGGGGGCTGCCGGAGCTTCTGAAGCTTCAGCGGCAGGTGCAGCTTCAGCCGGAGCGGCCGCTGCGGTGTTGGTGAGCTCACCCAAATCGGCGAGCGACTGACGGGTATCGGTGTCGGACATTATGCACCCACCTTATTCTTGCGGTTCAGCGAGCCAATATCGAGGACATTGGGGTTCTGGGCGACGTGCGGATGCTCGGTGCCGGAATAGAGGCGCAGGTTGCGCATCTGCTGGCGGCCAAGCGGACCCCGCGGGATCATGCGCTCAATGGCTTTTTCCAAAACGCGCTCCGGAAAGCGACCTTCCAGAACCTTTGCCGCAGTGATGCTCTTAATCCCACCGGCATAGCCCGTGTGTTTATAATAGACCTTCTGGCCGAGCTTGCGACCGGTGAAGCGCACCTTATCCGCATTGATGACGATGACATTGTCACCGCAATCGACGTGCGGGGTGTAGCTTGGCTTGTGCTTGCCGCGCAGGATGTTGGCGATAATGGTGGCAACACGACCAACGACGAGGCCATCGGCGTCGATAATGTGCCATTGCTTTTCGACCTCTGCCGGCTTGGCCGGTTTGGTCGTACGGGTGAGCGCCTTCATAAAAGTGCGTCCTCTTGACGGTAAAACAAAAAGGCGCTGCCCTTGCGGACAGCGACGATGGACGCCCTTTTGCAGGGGTGGGCCGTTAAGTCAAGGATTCGGGGGACTCTTGAAACGGGTAAAATAATACCGCTGCGATTTAAGAGCGGCGACCAAGGACATGAAGGCCCCAGCTGGTGGACGCCACAACCAGCGCCCCCACGGCCTGATGCAGCACCGCAAGGCCAATATTCACCCCGGTCATCACCGTCGCAATGCCGAGCAGCATTTGCGTGCCAACGCTGATGTGAATGGCGATCGAGGCCGGGCGGACCCCGGCCTGCTTTACGCGCCGAGCCAGAAGAATGAGCGCGCCGAGCGCAACCCACGCCCACCAACGGTGGACGAAATGAATCACAAAGGGATCATTGGTCAGCACATGCCAGGCGCTGCCCGTCATATTCGGGTCTGGAAGAAACCGACCATTCATCAACGGCCAATCGCTTGCCGCAAGGCCGGCATTGAGGCCCGCCGTATACGCGCCGAACAACAACTGGATCAGCAAAATAGCGGCCACCACCATACCAAAGCCCGTCAGCAGCGCAGGCTGCGCCTGCGGATCACGGGCCAGCGCTTTCAAATCAAGCGCCGTCCAGACAAGGCCTGCAAGGATGAACAGCGCGGTGAGCAAATGCGTCGCCAACCGATAATGGCTCACATCGGTGCGATCGACCAGACCAGAGGCCACCATCCACCAGCCAATTGTCCCTTGCAGTCCACCAAGCGCCAGCAGCGCGACCAGCCGCGGGCCATAGCCATGGGGAATGGCGCGGCGCAGGGCAAACCACAACAAGGGCAGCGCAAAGGCAAGGCCGATCAACCGACCGAGCAGACGGTGCGCCCATTCCCAAAAGAAGATGAACTTAAACGCGCTGAGACTCATGCCCTTATTGATCAGCTTATATTCCGGAATCTGGCGATATTTATCAAAGGCCTCTTGCCAATCCTGATCTGTCAGCGGCGGCAAGGCCCCGGTCACGGGTTTCCATTCGGTGATGGACAGGCCAGATTCGGTCAGGCGGGTGATGCCACCGACCACCACCATGAGGAAGACAAGACTGGCAACCG
>JBJTAW010000279.1:0-4612 GCA_046091025.1 Chakrabartia sp.
GCATAGCCGAAGATGGTCGTGATTGGCGCGGATCGGCGCGCGCTGTCTTGGCCCAGCTGACCAAGGAGGATCTGACCGCGCGGGGCGGCGATGCGACAATTGAGTTTTCAGGCGATGCTCAAAAGACAGACGCAAAGTTCCAACTGGGCTTGGCCTCTCTTGTGGGGCGGGATGTTGCGGCTTTGCAAGCCCGGGCAGATGGGGATGTGGTTTGGAGCGCGCGCGGGCTGGAAACCGCCGGGCAGGCTCGGATTTTGCGTCTCATTCCCGGGCGTCAGACACGCCAAATGGCACAGCAGTTGCGCGGTCTTGGTGGCGTAACGCCCATCGGCCCGGTTGCGCGCCAGCTTGCCACTGCCGTTGACGGTTTGTCGCGTGGTGTGACGGGGCAGGCGCGGTTTGCCGCCAGCCATAGGGACGGCAAATTTGTGGTGAACCTATCTGACATAGGTCTTCTGAGCGCATCGGGGGCCGTCTTGCGCATGCCGGGCAAGGATGTGGTGAAGGCAAATGATTCTGGGCTTTTCTTGCGCGGGATGGCGCGATTTGGGGGCGGACTGTTTCCGTCTGGCCGTGCACTCTTCAATGGCCAATCGGGCACACTGAATTTCCAGCCTTATGTCGCGGACGGCGCGCGGATCGGCCTGGCTCCAACGCGGGTCAGCCTTGGCGCGCAGGGGGTGTCCCTCAAGACTGTGGCGACTTTGGATGGCCCTTTGGGCAAGGGACGGATCTCAGGCCTCACGCTGCCAATCCGCATAGAAAAGGGGGCTTTGTGGCGGGGATGTGTTCCCATTAGCTATCGCGCGGTGCGGATCGCCCAGTTGCGCTTGCCGCCCGTTGTCATGACGGCGTGTCTAGGGCAACGGGATGTCCGGCTTGCCCCGGTTCGGTTGGTTGGGGTGCTGGATAAGTCCCCCATCCGTTTCTCGGTCGCTGGGGCGACTTACAGCCTCAAAGACGGGCATTGGCGTGTTTTGGCCCCTTCGGTCCGGCTTCAGAATGGCACAGATGTGTCGGTCTTGACCGCTGCATCGGTGACGGGCCGGTCGACGCCCGCTGGTCTATCAGGGGATATGACCGGTCTTTCTGGCAGTCTTGGGGCCGTGCCTCTGTCTGCCAGCCAAGGTGCGGGGCGTTGGCGCGTCACACAGGCGGGGCTCCTCTTTGATGGCAAGATGATGATGGCAGATCGTCAGGCAGAACCACGGTTTTTCCCTATATCTGCGGATGCGATACAGCTTCGACTGACGGGCACGCACATGCGGGGAGAGGCGCTCTTGCGCGAGCCAAAGTCTGGCGCTTTGCTGAGTAGATTGGCCTTACAGCATAATCTAGCAGACGGCCGGGGTGGCGCTCAGCTTGGCGTTGAGAAGCTGTCCTTCAATGATCGGCTTCAGCCAGAGGCGATTAGCCCTGTCACTCTGGGCGTTGTCGCCAATGTTCAGGGCAGCCTGCGCGGGCAGGGCCGGATTGATTGGACGCCGCAAGGGGTAACCAGCAGCGGCCGCTTTTCAACCGATGGGCTCGACTTCGCAGCCGCCTTTGGTCCAGTCACGGGCCTGAGTGGGGACATAAACTTCACCGACCTTCTGGGCCTTGTGACTTCCCCTGGGCAGCAGGTGCGACTGGCCAGCGTCAATCCCGGCGTGCTCGTTTCAGACGGGCAGGTGCGATATCGCATTCTGCCCGGCTATAAGCTTCAGGTGGAAGGCGGGCGGTGGCCCTTTGCAGGTGGCGTTCTTATCCTTGAACCGACGATTCTCGATATGGCGCAAGCCGCAGATCGGCGTCTGACCTTTGGTGTTGAGGGGCTGGACGCCGGGCGCTTCATTGCGGCTATGCAGTTTGAAAACATAACAGCTACAGGGACTTATGACGGGCATTTGCCAATGATTTTCGTTGCAGCGGGCGGTCGGATCGAAGGGGGGCGGCTGGTTGCCCGGGGTGGTGGAACGCTCTCTTATGTGGGGGATGTGTCCAATGGGGACCTCGGCCTCATCAGTCGCTTTGCATTCGATGCGTTGAAATCCATGCGATATGACCGGCTATCCATTGACCTAAATGGCGCGATTGATGGCGATGTCATAACACGCATCAGCTTTGCAGGGGTTAATCAGGCGCCGATAGAAGGCGGGCGAACAAAACTGCCAATCAAGATCCTTGGCGCGTCGAATCTGCCCTTTGTGTTCAATGTGACGATTACCGCCAAATTCCGGCAGCTATTCGATATGGCGCGCAGCTTTAATGATCCGTCGATCCTGATCAATCGGCTCATCCCAAAGCTAGAGCCTGCGCCGAGACCTGCCGCGCCTGACCCAAAACCTGTTCATCCTGCCGAAAGCAGCCCCAAGCCATGATGCGCTGGATGTTGACCTATGGGCGATCAAGTGCGAACCCATCCTCATGATGAAAACCATTTTGAGGATCGCAGGGCTTGGGATGTGCTTGGCTGGCTGTGTCCAGATACAGGCCCCTGACAAGCCGATTGAGATCAACCTGAACGTCAATATCCGCCAGGAAGTTGTGCTCAGCCTGAAAAAGGATGCGCAGGATCTGGTGACCCAAAATCCGGAGTTGTTCCCGCAATGAGCCGTTCAAAGTCTATCTTGATGCTTCTGGGGCTGGCCGTGCTGGTGCCATCCGCCGCCAATTTTGCCGCAGCGCAGACGAACTCTGTGTCCAGCGCGTTGGCCGATGGCCGCGTGGGGGAGCAGGCCGATGGCTATTTGGGGTTTCCTGACGGCCCGTCTGACGCGCTCAGGAATGAAGTTGACGCGATTAATATAAAGCGGCGCGCAGCCTATACCGATTTGGCGATGCAGCGCGGCGTGACCGTGAAGGATGTGGCCGCAACCGTTGGCTGTGAAACGCTCAAGTCCCGCGTGCCGCAGGGGCGGGTCTATCTCCTCCCCGATGGTGTCTGGCGCGCAAAGGGGCCGGACCCAATTCAGCTACCCGCTTATTGCGGGAATTAAGGATTGGGGTTTTAGCCGACCAAGGATCGATAGAGGCTAAAGACGCTGGTAATCGTCAAAACGGTGCCGACAAACAGGAGGAGCCGCTTTGCGGCAATGCGCTTTGCGAGGACGGCACCCAGCGGTGCGGCCATAAGCCCACCGATGATCAGGCCAATGGCGGCAACCGTAAAGGCTTCCAGGCCGATCGTCAGAATGAAGGTCAGCGAGATGACCGTTGTCAGGAAAAATTCAGCAGTGTTGACGGTACCGATCGTCTGACGCGGTTCGGTGCCCTGCACCAGCAAATTGGATGTGACGACCGGCCCCCAGCCGCCGCCGCCAGCCGCATCTAGAAATCCACCGACAAGGCCCAAGGGTTCGACGATTTTTGCGGCTTTGTGCTGGTGATTATGGCTCATGCGCCAGGCCCGCCACAGCAGGTAAATGCCGATGAGCGCCAGATAGGTCATGACAAAGGGGCGCGCTGCCTTGGCATCAATATTGGCCAACAAATAAGCCCCCGTCACCCCGCCAATCATGCCGGGGATGACCAAACGGGCGAACAGTTTCCAGTTCACATTGCGATGCAGAACATGGCTAATGGCCGATGCCGCGGTGGTGAATGTTTCTACTAGATGGACGCTTGCTGAGGCCCGTGCAGGCGGAACGCCCATCACGCTCACCAACATTGTGTTGGTAATCACGCCAAAAGCCATGCCCAACGCACCATCAATCAACTGAGCAAAAAAGCCCACGGCAATGAAGGGAAGAATGGCCTGAAGATGATCCATTGTTAACTCTGGCATAAACTGGCCCCCATCAACTGCTCTACCAAAGCTTTGCCGTTTTGCAGACCACAAATAAGCTAAGCTGTGCCACTCTGGCTTAAATCAAGAGCGTGCTTAATTCATGAGGTGAGGGGCAGGCGCAAACGAGTTGTGCTTTTGCATGCTAAAGCAAATACTCAGCCATGACTGCCGGATGACCAGAAAAGCGCGTAACGGCCTTCCTAGGATAAGGCGTGTGGAAATGAACCCAAGTTCCAATGTCGGTTGACTTGATCCGCCCCGCTTCCTAAGGGGAGCGCGCCTTGGCGGGGTTTGTCCGTTCCATGGCGGTTTTGCTTTCTGATGGAAGGACGAATCGACATGGTACAGAAAGATCCCGCGCAGGACGGAAAAGGTTCGTCAGACCCTCGGCTCGATTCGTTAGACATGCAGCTGAAACAGGTTCGACAAGCTGAAAAAATCCGTTCGGGAAAGAAGGATCAGGCACCTGCCAAAGGAATGCGGCAGGGGAACCGGGTTCTCACCGAATTGATTGCCGGCCCTGCGGGTGGTGCGTTACTTGGCTGGTTTTTGGACCGGTTGTTCGGCACAGCTCCTTGGATCCTGCTCATTGCCATGTTCCTTGGGATCGTGGTCGCGTTTAGGAATATTATCAGGATTTCAAACGAGCGTCCGGAATAGTCCGGGCGCTTTGTGTGCATAAACGGGGTTGGAATTACGTGGCTTCCGAAGGCGGCAAGATCGATCCGATGCACCAGTTCATGATTGAGCCGATCGCGCCGCTCAATCTGGCTGGATATGACATCTCGTTCACCAATTCCTCGCTGTTCATGCTGATCGTGCTCGGCACGATTTGGCTGTTCA